>CALMXN010000206.1 GCA_937871145.1 uncultured Clostridia bacterium | reverse complement strand
AGAATATAGATAGTTTACAAAAACAAATCTTGAGAACCTACCTCAATATTGGGTGTTAATTTCACTGCCATACCACTTTCAACATCCCACACGCAATCCAATAACATCAGTGTAGAGCCGTCCTGTTTAAAAAGAAGTGTTTTTGGTGTAACCATCTGAGCAAGTTCACTAATGTTAGTGACATTTCTTGCGCTAATCCAATATTCTGCAAGAGTGCTTAAATTTTCATTTACATAGCATTTAAGTTGCTCACCAATGATATCAATCATTTCTTTCTCATTTCTCATAAAATAAGAATAGGCTTTTTGCTGTTCTTCAGTAATTGGTTTGCCAGAATAAGCTTTTGCGGCGATTGTAATCGTCCATTCTCTCCCAAACATGGATAGCGATTGTTGCTTGTACCATCTATGCTTATAAGCCATTTCTCCAAATACGCTATCTTTACAAATTGCTTCCATTTCTATTACTCCTTCCAATTAGGTGTTTTATTTCGTGACTTAGTTTCGGATATGCCTCCAGAATGAGAGATATTGCCATGAACCTCGGTAGGAACTTTTTGCATTGTTTTACAATCCTTACACTCATGCCAAGTGTATTTGTTTTCCCCACGCCATTTAGCAACTTCTTCAGGGGTACATCCTCTTTGTTCAGCTAACTTTTCGTCTGCTTGGTCAAAGTTAGAATCTCTGTCGTCAGAAAAATCATCAATCTCAACTCCGCCTTTTGATACTTCTGAAAATTCAGGTTCACCATCTTTGAATGGAATGGAATCAAATCCATATTCATCCATTATCTGTTCCCAGGCTTTATGCTCGGGATTTGTGCCGTGTCTATCACCAGGTTCTACATTTGGATCAGGTTTCCAATCCGAATTTCCAGGTTCCCCAGACCACTCGCCACCATTTCGTGGCAATAATCCACATCGTTCGATTCTGATTTTAGTATCCAATTTTTCGGTGATGGTGGTTTCAATTTTTGTTTCGCTTTTTACTTCTGAGTTATACACTTCTCCAGGTTTCATTTCTGAAAAAAAAGGATTGCTCACATTAAATGCCCCCTTTCGACGATGGCATTATACCAGGCCTGGTAATATTCAGTTCCATCTTTTTCGGTTTCGCTATATGTTTTCATCAAGCAATGGTTAATGCTTATAATTAAATCATCTGAAGCATTTTCAACTTTCTGTGCCACTAATGAGTTCAAATAGAAGTTAAAGCTTATGAAGTCCATTGACATTTGCCGTGCATCATCTACGGCATTATCCAATCCAAGAATGTCTTTTACAAGAAATGCCTGCTTCGAAAATTGTTCTGGTTGCCACAGTGTAAGCTTTTTCGTTTGTTTGTATTCCCTCAAGAGAGAGTACAGCATGGTTTTTACTTTAACTGTACATTGGCATTTTTCTATTGCCCAAGATATTTGCTCACTTGAAAATGTGTCTGGATTATCCAATCTGCTTTTTGCAACAATATTTATCAAAATAGTAGCTGCCTTAATGCTATTATCTTCACCGCAGATAGAATCAGGAATTTGATATTCTCTTTCTTGTCCAGCATATTTGTCAATTTTACAAAGAACAGGCTCAATCCAGTCGTTCTGGTAAATTACTGCAACTCCCTTTGGCAGACGTGCAATTTCATCCAGTTGGGTATCTTTCATTGCAGCGGACTTACCAGATATACGTCGGTCACTTTCCTCTGGCAGACGCATAATGATTTTTGTGTTTGTATTACGAATTGCAGATATATCAACTGCATTAGGCGATTGGTCGGCAATAATAAAGCCTTCACCGTAGGTTCTCATTTCGGCAATTGCATTGGAAATCATTTCGACAGATTTTCCAGCAATGTCACCACCATCCTCAGAAGTAGCATGAGTGCTTGATTTTAGAATGTTGTGTGCTTCTTCAAGAACAGTAACATGATGTAATTTTTGATTTGAACCACTACTGTGGGTCATACGATGTTCAGAAAGTCGCATGACAAGGATTCCCATCAATAACGACTTGGTTTCCTGTGAACCAACACGACTTAGGTCAACAATAACATTTGAATCAAACAGAATTGTGTTATCAATTTCATCGGATGCGAAAATCTGACCATTAAGTCCATTGGTTAATGATTTAACTCGTGTAGAAAGAGAACCGATATAGTTTGATTTTACTTCCTCTGAATATGCTGAATCGTTTATAACTCTAATTAGCTGTTCTAATAAATCTTGGAAAGTAGGATAGAGTGTTGTTGAAATAACATTTACAGATGCGATCATATCCCATCCGCAAGATTTATACGACTCTAATACTGCTTCTTTTAATACAGCTGGCATTGCTGCATACATAGGCCAACAAACATTGAATATCTCAATCAATCTATCAACATGTTCAAGAACATGAACTCCAGCAGGAAACTTGAAAGGATTGATTTTCAATAGTTCAGTAAATTTGGGGTTTGTGCCAAATACATGAACACCTCGTTTATGCCCAAATACACGCTTGTATTCGCCTTTGGCTGGTTCAATGACAAGGAAATTTAAGCTATCTCTTCGAGTTGATATAAGTTCATCTAAAACTTTATAAACAGTATTTGACTTGCCACTGCCTGTTGCTCCAACTACAAAAGTATGCATCGCAAGACTTTCGACATCGAGAGTTACTTTACTTCCCTCGACCGCACGCCCCATATTGAAAATGCTACCCAGGCGAATTGTTTCTGCGCTGTCATTTTTATCGTATTTTACAACTTCCTTACCAAAATCAGCATGTTCAATTACAGGAAAGCCACAGACAGAATTTCGTGGTAATCCCATGTGTATAGCTAATTCATTTCCACTAACAAGATTAGTAGGCATAATTGGAATATTGAAACCATTGATTTGGTAGTCAAAAACAGGATGAATGAAATTTTTTACATACTCAGAAATTAATTCATTCTGTGAAACGCCCTCTGAAATGGGTTCTTGTGGTTTGTTCCATGTGTTTATGGCAGAAACTTCTAAGCCTGAATTTTCACCGCTCATAAGGGCTTTATATGTTGCGGCAGCAACTTCAGATACAGATGAATCTGCACTAAGAAAATAAGTTGCACATTCCCACATCCCAACGCTCTCGAATTCAGAAAGTCTTTCTAATTGCTTATCAATCCTTTCGAGCATATTGATTAACGGCTTATTTTGGATTGTTAATTGTAAATTTTGAGTTTCACCGGTTGTTAGCCCAAGCGATGTGGCTAAGCTGTGTGATGTTCCTGTTGTAGTGGTATCATTTGTTCCTGTTGCATCGGCTGTACCAGTGCTTTCATTACCACCCCCTGAAGTTGATGTGACAGTTTTGTTTGTAGCTGTTGAAATAGCAGCACCCACTAAACCGCCTATTGCACCACCGATAGCAGCACCAGCAGCTGTTCCTGCACCTGGGATAACGCTACCGATAACTGCACCGGCAATGGATAATGAAGCACCAATAGTACTTCCAACCTTACTTCCAGCAGTTTGTTGAGTAACAGAAGTAGAAGTTCCGGTATTAACAGTTGTATTTTTGTTCTCTGTGTGCATTTGATTTGTGCCGTGCGCTTCACTTTGGTTCTCACCAGTTGTTTCTGTTTCATTTTTTGAAGTAGAGCTATTAGTTCCATAACTGACAACAGTATTTGCATAAGGGGAGAGTTGTGTATATATGGTTTCATATCCATGACGTACAGCATTTAATTGCGCCTGAGAAGTAGAATTGGCTACGGTGATTGCTGTATATCGACTTCCTTGCATAGCTAAGGCAAGTTTTTCAAGCCCTTGCAAGTACTCATCATTACCAACAAAATCTTTGTTTTTATTATTTGCAACACATGACACAGCAGATAAAGAACTCGAATCAACCGATGAAAGCAATTCTTCAATTCGGCTGTTTTTCAGATTTTCAATCTGAGTTCCTGGGAACTGTCCTTTCATTGCATTAACAAGAGTAGAGTAGGACGTCTGCGTACTATTTTCCTCGGACAAAGAGCGAATTCCTAAATAAAAGTCTGTCTTTATTCCATCACTATCTATAATTGTTACGATAGCACTATTGGTTGCCGCAACAGCATTAAAAACACTTGCAAATTTGTATGTGGCAGATTCATCTTGTTCATATACCATCTCGGTAATCTTAAAAAGACGAATCTTGCCAAGGTTATTTGCAATAGCTGATTTTTCAAGTGGAACAACAGAAAAGTCAGGCAATCGTGTAATATAATTTTTCAAAACAACATCATCTACTAAAGTAAACGCAGAGGAGAATCCATCCCTCAGCGCCTTTTCTTGAGGAATAAGAGAGGTTCTTTGATTATTTACTGGTTGTAATTTTCCATCCAAGACGATTACCTCCCCTTCTTTGCTTTCACTGTGACACCTACACCGGCAATTACCACGCCAGTTCCGATGATAATTGGCTCAACTGTTGCAAGTCCAACGGCGGTAACCGCAACGCCACCCACAATTAAGGCAGTTCCTATGATGTCGGTATCAGATTTTTCTTTGTCTTCGGTTCTTTTGGGTGAAGAAACTGTTTCACGGACAATTTTTGATCCGGTCCTTTTTTGAGTTCCTGTTGTAGTATTCTCTATACTATGCGTAGCGCACTTTGGTTTCTCCTGTCTTACAGAAGAAGGTCTACTTGAAGATGCTTTTTGTTGTTCTTGTTTTGGAAGTGTCGTTTCAGAAACAACACTTCTTCCTGTTTTAGAACCAGTGCGTGATGTTGATAAGGGTTTCTGTTCATTGAAACGAGGTTCTTCCTGCTGTACTGGAAGGACATTAGAGATTACTTTTTTTATATGTGCTATTCTTTCGAGTGAAA
>CALMXN010000205.1 GCA_937871145.1 uncultured Clostridia bacterium | reverse complement strand
CCGGAACCCACGGCCACGATGACCTCAGCAAGGACAAGAACGTTGATGCTGTCGGTGCCTGCATAGGACCACGTCGTTCAAGAATAACAAATATCGTTGATGAGCTTCACGGTGAAAAAATTGATATCATTCCTTACAGTGAGGATGATGCAGAATTTATTGCAAGAGCACTTGCTCCGGCAGAAGTTATTTCAGTAGCTGTTTCAGAAGAAGTACCAAACTCATGTACAGTTATTGTTCCGAATAATCAGCTTTCACTTGCAATCGGCAACAAGGGACAGAATGCGAAGCTTGCTGCACGTCTTACAGGATATAAGATAGACATTACACCTGAAATCCCGGTTGAAGGCTAAAGCATAAACATTAACAGGAGGAAAGAGAATGAAGCCCAGAAAGATACCCATGAGAATGTGTCTCGGCTGCGGAGAAATGAAGGAAAAACGTGAGCTAATCAGGGTTGTCAAATCTCCTGAAGGTGACATATCAGTTGACAAGACAGGCAAGAAATCAGGTAGAGGCGCATATGTATGCGATGATATCGAATGCATGAAAAAAGCAAGAAAAGCAAGACGTCTTGAAAAAGCGTTTTCCTGCCAGATAAGCAACGAAATATACGACGCAATGGAAAAGGATATTGAAAATGAATAAATCACTCAGCCTTTTAACAATATGCAGAAAAGCAGGAAAGCTTGAAATGGGAATGGATCCTGTCAAGGATGCCTGCAATTCCTTCAAGGCAAAATGCGTGCTTGTTTCAACAGATATTTCCCCGAAATCCTTAAAGGAAGTCAGATACGTATGCTCTGACAAAGACATAAATATATATCAGCTTGACGCTGATACTGAATCTATATGGTCAGCACTCGGAAGGAAGGCGGTTGTCCTCGCAATATGCGACAACGGTTTTGCAAAAAAGCTTTCCACAATGCTTGAGATTATTGAAAACAACAGATAATTTTTCATATTATGAAATTGATATAGATGTCCGTTATACGACCAATTATTTAGGAGGTATTCCAGCCTATGAGTACAAAATACAAATTACACGATCTTGCTAAGGATCTTAACGTTCAGAACCAGGATATCATCAATATTCTTGCCGACAAGTTTGAAGGGCAGAAAAAGGCTATGACTGCACTTTCTGATGAAGAGGCAAACTATGTCCTTGAACATTATTCACAACAGAACCAGGTTCCTTCTTTAGATGATTTCTTTAAAAAAGTAAATGAAAAGAAGCCTGTAAAGCCAGCACCAAAAGTTGAAAAGCCAGTTGTTAAGGAAGTTAAACCAACAGCTGAAAATAAGCCACAGCCAGTTGCTGAGAAAAAACCGTTTGTGGACAAAAAGCCTGCTACTGAAAACAAGCCTGTTGCTGAAAAGAAGCCACAGCAACCTCAGGTATTTAAGTCACAGCAACCTCAGGTATTTAAGTCACAGCCAACTCAGACAAATAAGCCACAGTATAATAAATTCCAGCCAAACAAGCCACAGACTACTGACGGCAACAAGCCACAGTATAATAAATTCCAGCCGAACAGGCCACAGATTGCTGAAGGCAACAAGCCACAGAGTAATCAGTATGATAAATACAAAAATCCTCTTGCAAATCAGAACAAGCCAAAGCAGAAGCCTTTAAATCAACCTATTCCACAGCAAAGACCAACAAACAAGCAGCAGCTTGGTACTCACGCACCATCAGACAACAAGGTCGGTAGAGGCGAAGTTGTTACAAGAACTGTTGATACAAGAGGAAGCTATGTTGAGCTTGACAAGTACAATGAAAAGTATACTAATCTTGCTGAATCAAAAGGAAAGGGCAGAGATAACTATACAAAGAAGCAGAAGATAACACAGAAATCACAGCAGAGAAAACAGCAACAGTATTCAAGGAAGGAAACTGAAGCTGAAAAAATGAAGCGTCTTGAACTTGAACGTGCAAGAAAGCAACAGCTTAAGGTTATGATTCCTGACGAAATCATTGTATCAGAGCTTGCTATCCGTTTAAAGGTTACTGCAACGGACGTTATCAAAAAGCTAATGACACTTGGCGAAATGTGCACAATCAATCAGGTAATTGACTTTGATACTGCTTCACTTGTTGCTGAAGAGTTCGGTGCAAAGGTTGAAAAGGAAGTTGTTGTTACAATCGAAGAAAGACTTATCGACGAAACTGACGATACAGATGAAAATCTCGTTGAGCGTTCACCTGTCGTTGTTGTTATGGGACACGTTGACCACGGTAAGACTTCACTTCTTGATAAAATCAGACACGCTAATGTTACTTCAACAGAAGCCGGCGGAATCACACAGCATATCGGTGCTTACAGAGTTCCTTGCAACGGAAGGGAAATTACATTCCTTGACACACCAGGACACGCAGCTTTCACCGCAATGAGAGCCCGTGGAGCAAATATGACAGATATAGCAATACTTGTTGTTGCTGCTGATGACGGAATTATGCCACAGACTGTTGAAGCAATAAACCACGCAAAAGCTGCAGGTGTTACAATAATTGTTGCTATAAATAAAATGGATAAAGAAGGCGCAAACCCTGAAAGAATCAAGCAGGAGCTTACAGAGCATGAGCTTGTTGTTGAAGAATGGGGCGGAGATGTTATCTGTGTTCCTGTTTCAGCACTTACAGGTGAGGGAATTGATACACTTCTTGAAAATATACTCCTTGTTTCCGAAGTCCTTGAGCTGAAAGCAAACCCTAACAGACTTGCAAAGGGTACTGTTGTTGAAGCTAAGCTTGACAAGGGACGCGGACCTGTTGCAACTGTTCTTGTTCAGAACGGAACACTTCACACAGGGGATGTTATCATCGCTGGTTCTTCTGTAGGCCGTGTACGTGTTATGACAAATGAAAAAGGGCAGATTGTAAATGAAGCAGGACCATCAGTTCCAGTAGAAATCACAGGACTTGCTGAAGTTCCATCTGCTGGAGATACTTTCAACTCCGTCGAGGACGAAAAGCTTGCTCGTGAACTTGTTGAACAAAGAAAATACGGTGCTAAGGAAGAAATATTCGCACAGTATCAGAAGGTTACACTCGATAACCTCTTTGCACAGATTTCAGAAGGCGAAATGAAAGAATTACCACTTATAATAAAAGCTGACGTTCAAGGTTCTGTCGAGGCTGTTAAGCAGTCACTTGAAAAGCTTTCAAATGAAGAAGTAAGAGTAAAAGTAATCCACGGCGGTGTTGGCGGAATTACTGAATGGGATGTAATGCTTGCAAATGCTTCAAATGCTATTATCGTCGGATTTAATGTAAGACCTGACCCTGTTGCTATGGAAAGCGCTAATAGAGATGGCGTTGATTTAAGATTATACAGAATTATCTATGACGCTATTGAAGAAATTTCAACAGCAATGAAGGGCATGCTTGCACCGAAATTCCGTGAGGTTGAATGTGCAAGAATTGAAGTCCGTCAGGTTTATAAAATCACTAATGTCGGAACAGTTTCAGGTTGTTATGTATTAACTGGCAAAGTTATGAGAAACTGTGAAATACGCGTTGTCCGTGACGGAATTATTATTTCTGTTGACAAGATGAGAAGCCTTAAGAGATTTAAGGATGACGTCAAAGATGTTGCACAAGGATACGAATGTGGTATTACTCTTGAAAAATTCGCTGATGTAAGAGAAGGCGACATTTTCGAAGCATTCGTAATGGAAGAATACAGGGATTAATCATTGCTTAAAACCAAATAATTTTGAAGTCCAAACAATTTTTTAAAGGAGGGCTTATTATGGCAAACTTTAAAACAGGACGTATTTCAGAAGATATCAGACGTGAAATTTCAGCACTTATCAAGGAACTCAAGGACCCGAGAATTGCGGGTGGAATGCTCACAGTAATGCGTTGTGATGTGTCAAACGATATGTCACACTGTAAGGTTTATATCAGTAGTATGGACGGCTTTGAAAAAGCAAAGCAAGCTGTCAAAGGCTTTGAAAGTGCTTCGGGCTATATTAAAAGAGAGCTTTCAAACGCATTGCACCTCAAAAAATGTCCTGAACTGAAATTCATTGCGGATAATTCAATAGAACACAGTGTTACTATAAATAAAATTCTCAAGGAAATTGAAGAAAAAGAAGAACACAAACAAAACGAAGACATAGAAGAGTAATATTATGACTATAAAAGAAGTATGCAGTTTTTTAAAACAATGTAACAATGTAAATATTCTTACGCACAAAAGCCCTGATGGTGACACACTGGGCAGTGGCTTTGCTTTGGTGAATTTCTTAAGAAGCATGGGTAAAAAGGCAAATGTCCTTAATACTGAACCATTCCCTGAGCGTTACAGCTTTCTTTATGAGGGCTATTCCCCAATGGATTTTAAAGAAGAATGTGTTATCGCCGTCGACGTAGCAGACCTACAGCTTCTTGGCGATAATCTTCAGAAATATACACAGGAAGGTAAAATCGACCTATGTATTGATCACCATATTTCAAATACATTCTACGCAAATCAGACCTTTGTTGATTCTGAGGCTTCTGCTGCCTGCGAAGCTATGTATATGATTATGGATGAAATGAAAACAGATATCAGCAACATTATCGCAAAATGTCTTTATACTGGTATTGCTACCGATACAGGCTGTTTTAAATATCAGAACACAACACCAAGAACTCACATTATAGCAAGTGAACTTATGAAATATGACATTGACTTTGCAAGAGTCAACAGGCTTATGTTTGACCTTAAGAGCAAGGGCAGAATCATGGTTGAACAGGTCGTAACAAGAAATATGCAATTTTTCTGCGAAGACCATTGTTCAATGATTGTTATCACAACAGACCTTATCAATTCAAGCGGGATTGAATCTTCAGAATTTGAAGGATTGACTTCTATCACATTGCAGATTGAGGGAGTTCAGATAGGACTTCTTATGAAGCAGCGTGATGAAGATACTTTTAAAATTTCTGTCAGAACAACCGATGAAATTGACGCGTGTGCTTTCTGTACACAATTTGGTGGTGGCGGACACGTCCGTGCTGCTGGTTGTGAAATAAAAGGAACACTTGATGAAGTCAAGAGCAAGCTTATCAACGCTGTAAAAGGAGTTCTTAAAGCATAATAATGAATGGCATTTTACTGATAAACAAGCCACAAGGCTTTACTTCCTTTGACGTTATTGCAAAACTAAGAGGAATACTGAAAATCAAAAGGCTCGGCCACGCGGGGACACTTGACCCGATGGCAACGGGCGTTCTTCCTGTTTTTGTGGGGAAGGCTACCCGTGCCTGCGATATAATCCCTAACAACGAAAAAAGCTATACTGCTGATTTCAGTGTTGGTGTTGTAACCGACACACAGGATTCAACCGGAACAGTAATTAATACTTTTGATAAAAAAGCTTCAGAGGATGAGATTATCAGCGTGCTTGATTGTTTCAGGGGTGAAATTGACCAGATTCCACCAATGTATTCTGCTGTATCTGTCAATGGAAAAAGGCTTTATGACCTTGCCCGTCAGGGTATTGAAGTTGAACGCAAGGCGAGAAAAATCACAGTGGACAAGCTTGTGCTTTTAAGCTTTGATGAGGAAAGTCAGGCGGGAAGATTATTTATCTCCTGTTCAAAGGGCACATATATCAGGACAATTATCCACGATATCGGTGAAAAACTTTCAACAGGTGGTATTATGACAGGACTTGTGAGGAATTCTTCAAGTGGCTTTAAGCTTGAGAATTGCTATACATTTGAACAGGTTCAGCATATGAAGGATAACGATTCATTGGAAGATGCAATTATCCCAGTGGACAAAGCTTTTGAAAGCTATGATGAAATACATTTAAGCGATGTTCAGACAAGTATGTACCGAAACGGTGTAAAACTTGACCTGAATAGGGTTATATACAACAGTAATAATAATATTTTCAGGGTTTACAGCAATGAAAACGTTTTTTTAGGGATTGCAAAAGCAGATACCGACACAATGGAGCTTGTCTGCGACAAAAACTTTTTTGAAAATTAGCAAGGTTATAAAGGGGGTTGTTGCATGATTGATTTAACTGAAAATAATTCAGTTGCCTCCGATAATACAGCAGTAGCACTTGGCATTTTTGACGGAATTCACAGAGGACATCAGGACTTGATAAAACGTGCCGTAGGCTTTAAGGATGAGGGCTTGTCCCCTGCTGTTTGTACATTCAACACAAATACTGTTACAACCAAAGGTAACGGAAAGCTTGATATGCTTATCAGCGACGAGCTTAAGGCTGAAAAGCTTGAAGAACTCGGAGTAAAATATATATACTCACCTCATTTTGCTGACGTAAGGGAGCTTACGGCAGAAATGTTCGTTAAGAAAATCCTTGTTGAGAAAATGAATGCAAAGGTTGCAGTTTGCGGTAATAATTACAAATTCGGCAAGGGTGCTTTTTCAGGACCTCGTGAACTTGAAAAGCTATGTGCAGAATACGGGATAAGGACAGTAATTGTTCCTTTCACTACCTATAACAGGCAACCTATCAGCTCAACTGAAATCCGACGTCTTGTTAAAGAAGGAAGCATTGATATGGCAAACTACCTTCTCGGATATGATTTTCACTTCAGAATTGAGGTTGTGCATGGCAATGCACTTGGCAAGACACTCGACTTCCCGACTATTAATCAGAAGTTTGGCTCAAGCCACGTTGTCCCACGTTTCGGGGTTTATGCCTCACAGACAAAAATCGGTGACAGGCTGTATTCATCTGTCACAAATGTAGGAATAAAGCCGACTATCGGTGGCGAAAGCTCACCACTTGCTGAAACTTTTATTATTGATTATTCAGGTGATCTTTACGGACAGAGAGTTACTGTTTATTTAAAGAAGTTTATTCGTCCTGAGCAGAAATTCAAAGGAATTGACGACTTAAAGAATCATCTTGAAATTGACTTGAAAAAGGCAAAAGAATACTTATACTTTGATAATATGAAAGGCGGTCTTAATAATGAATAAAGTAAGGACAAGATTTGCACCAAGTCCTACAGGTTATATGCATATCGGTAACCTTCGAACAGCACTTTATACTTATCTTATCGCAAAGAAAAACGGTGGCGACTTCATTCTCCGTATCGAAGATACCGACCAGGAAAGATATGTTGAGGGTGCAGTTGATATTATTTATAATACACTTAAAAAAGCAGGTCTTAACTGGGATGAAGGCCCTGATATCGGCGGACCTGTAGGCCCTTATGTTCAGTCGGAGAGAATGGGAATGTTCAAGAAATATGCGCAGCAGCTTGTTGAATCAGGCAACGCATATTACTGCTTCTGTGATAAGGAAAGACTTGAAGAGCTCCACAATATTCAGGAGGCTTCGCATATCCCGCCAATGTATGACAGACATTGCCGTAACCTTTCAAAAGAAGAGATTCAGGAAAAGCTAGACGCTGGTATTCCTTACGTTATCCGTCAGAAGATGCCACTTGATGGCACAACAACCTTCCACGATGAGGTTTATGGTGACATAACAGTTGAAAATTCCGTTCTTGATGATCAGATTCTTATAAAAACCGATGGTATGCCAACATATAACTTTGCTAACGTTGTTGACGATCATCTTATGGGAATTTCACACGTTGTAAGAGGTAATGAATATCTTTCATCAGCACCAAAGTATAACCTTTTGTATAAGGCTTTCGGCTGGGAAGTTCCTGTATATGTACATTGCTCACCTGTTATGAAGGATGCTACACATAAGCTTTCAAAGAGAAATGGCGACGCTTCATTTGAAGATTTAATCGTAAAAGGCTACCTTACAGAAGCTGTTGTAAACTTTATTGCACTTCTTGGCTGGGCACCAAAAGGAGAACAGGAAATCTTCACTTTAGAAGAGCTTGCACAGGAATTCGATATAAATGGAATTTCAAAATCCCCTGCTATTTTTGATCCGGTTAAGCTTAAAGCTATTAACGGCGCTTATATCAGAAAGCTCTCACTTGATGAATTCCTTGCTGATGCAACACCATATATCCGTGAAACCTGCAAGAGAGAAGATATTGACATAAGACTTCTTGCTGAAGTATTACAACCACGCTGTGAAATATTCACAGACATTCCAGATCAGGTTGACTTTGTGGATTCGCTCCCTGACTATGACCTTGAAATGTACTGCCACAAGAAGATGAAAACAAACAAGGAAAATTCACTTGACGCCCTAAAACAGATTCTCCCTGTTCTTGAAGGACTTGAGGACTGGACTGTTGAGAGTATTCATTCAGCAATGTTCTCATTGATTGAGAAGCTTGGTGTTAAGAACGGCTTGATTCTGTGGCCATTGCGTGTTGCTGTTTCAGGAAAACAGTTTACTCCAGGTGGCGGAATTGAACTTTGTCGAATTATCGGGAAAGCCGACACAATAGCAAGAATCAAGACAGGAATTGAAAAATTAGAGAACGTAAACGCATAATTTATTATAAATATTTCAAAAATTTACAGATTTTATTAAATTTTTGTGTTATAATAATCATATAATCATTAAGCGTTTGCTATTTATATAAAGGAGGACTAACAATGGAAAACAACAATGCAGAAAAAGCAACTGAGCTTTTCAGCTATAAAGGATATCCTCTCGTGAGAAAAGGCAATGAAATTTATTATGGAAATGCTTCTGACGAATTTGTTATTTATATTCAGATATTGGGATCTGAAAATATCGGCGACTTAAAGGTCGCAAACAAGCTCAAGGTTATCAGAATGTCAACAGATAATACACTTGATCTTATTAGTAGAATTACAAAACAGGTTGAAAAAACCAGCCTGTATGAAGCACTTGAAATCGCAAGTATCTGGCTTTCAAGAGCAGCAGGCTAAATAATAAAATCAGCACCTGACGGTAATCGTCGGGTGTTTTTTATGAAAAATAATTGTCTCAATATATTGCAATAATACCAATAATTAGTTATAATACTATTTGAGGTGACAATATGGAAATTACAAATATTACAGTTTATAGTGAAGACATTATCAAGAAATATATAAAGTTTTCTATGCATAAGGGGAAATATCATTCAGTTTTGAAAAAAATATTAAAAGCATTCTGGG
This sequence comes from uncultured Clostridia bacterium, assembly GCA_937871145.1. GTDB lineage: Bacteria > Bacillota > Clostridia > Oscillospirales > Ruminococcaceae > SZUA-444. The sequence goes on along the minus strand of CALMXN010000205.1, from coordinate 5,828 downwards.
TAACGATGATTAGTATTATATGCTTATGTTTATTAATACTGGCATTATTAGAACCATCGGAACTTCTTGATTTAATACCAGTTGCTTTTTTTGCTATTGTCGTATTTGTGTTGGTTATCGTGGTAATACCAAAGATATCATATAATAATAGTAAGAAGCTTATTGATTCAAATATGCAGTATATTTTTACTGACGATGATTTTACTATTTATTCATCTTGTAAATATGCAATGACAAATGGTACCTTTAAGTATGATTTTCTGCATAAAGTATATGAAACCAATAATTGTTATTATCTCTACATAAATAAGATTGCTGCCTATATTATTGATAAAAATGGATTTGAAAACACGACACCTGAGGACTTATCAAAATTCCTTGAAAGCAAGCTCCCGCCTAAAAAGTTTATAAGGTGCAAATAATAAGCTTAATTTTAAAATTTCCTTGACTTATTTTATTCTATAACTTAAAATAGTAGTAATGTAAAGTCGCTTATTGCGCACTTTTTTAATTTTATTAAGGTGGTATTTTTAATGCTTGCAAATACTGAAAAAACAATGGACAAAATAGTTGCTCTTTGCAAGAACAGAGGATTTGTATATTCAGGTAGTGAAATATACGGTGGTCTTGCTAACACTTGGGATTACGGTCCTTTGGGTGTTGAACTTAAAAACAATATCAAAAAAGCATGGTGGAAGAAATTTGTTCAGGAAAGTCCTTTCAATGTAGGTCTTGACAGTGCAATTCTAATGAATCCACAGACTTGGATTGCATCCGGTCACCTTGGTGGCTTTTCAGATCCTCTTATGGACTGTAAGGAATGTAAAACACGTCACAGAGCTGATAATTTAATTGAAGATTTTGACGGAACAAATGTTGCAGGCTGGTCAAACGATCAGATGATGGATTATATAAAGGAAAAGGGAATCAAATGCCCTAACTGCGGGAAGTCAAACTTCACAGACATCCGTCAGTTTAACCTTATGTTCAAGACATTTCAGGGTGTAACAGAAGATTCAAAATCTGAATTATACCTCCGTCCTGAAACTGCACAGGGTATTTTTGTTAACTTTGCTAACATTCAGAGAACATCAAGAAAGAAAGTTCCTTTCGGTGTTGCACAGATTGGTAAGTCATTCAGAAATGAAATTACTCCAGGTAACTTCATCTTCCGTGTACGTGAATTTGAACAGATGGAGCTTGAATTTTTCTGCAAGCCAGGAACAGACCTTGAATGGTTCGCTTACTGGAGAAAATACTGTAAAGACTGGCTACTTGGTTTAGGATTAAAAGAAGAAAACATCAGACTCCGTGATCACGATGCTGAAGAACTTTGCTTCTATTCAAAAGCTACAACAGACTTTGAATATAAATTTGCATTCGGCTGGGGCGAGCTTTGGGGCGTAGCTGACAGAACAGACTATGACCTTACACAGCACCAGAAGACAAGTGGCAAGAGCCTTGAATACTTTGACCCAGAGGATAACTCAAAATACATTCCTTATGTTATTGAGCCATCACTCGGCGTTGAAAGATTGTTCCTTTCTGTACTAACAGAAGCTTATGATGAGGAAGCTGTCGGTGACAGCGATACAAGAACTGTAATGCACTTCCATCCAGCTTTAGCACCAGTAAAGGCTGCTGTACTACCTCTTGTTAAGAAGCTTAAGGAGCCTGCTCTTGAGCTCTATGAGAAGCTTGCAAAGAAGTTTGCTATTGAATATGATGACGCTGGTCAGATTGGTAAGAGATATCGTCGTCATGACGAAATTGGTACACCATTCTGTATCACATTTGACTTTGACTCACTTGAGGATAACTGTGTAACAGTCCGTGACCGTGACACAATGGCACAGGAGAGAATAAAGATTGATGAGCTTGAAGCTTATATCACAGCAAAAATTGAATACTAAAATAATAAAAGACGTGCATTGCACGTCTTTTTTGTTGTTGACTATATTAAAGTGTTTATATGCGAAGGGGTTCGGGGGCGACCGCAAAGCCACCGAAGATATTACTATTCTATAGTATTAATACTCTGTGTTCATTTCTGTCTTGATACAGAAACGAACCAAAGAAATCAAGTCAAATCCTCAGACATGTTTCGTTATTGCTCAACAACTCGGATTTGACGTTTTCGCACCTCGACGCCGATATTGAATGACGGTCGCTCAATCAACCAATAAAGTTTGAAATTCTGTTTTTAGTTTAAATATGGTTGATTTCGTGCTCCGACCTTTTTTAGTTTTGAGAGCAAGGGGCTCGGGGGCAACCGCAAACCCACCGATAGATTATGCTAAATACTTACTTGCTCTTTTTCTTTTTAAACTTCGTTAATAAGTATTTTACAACGAAAAAGAGAAGTACAGACCATAACAAAAGATTTATGATAGTCCAGACTATTGTATTCATATCAAAAGCATTTATTTCTTCAATCATAATTTCAATCTTCTTTTTGTAATATTATATCATCCAAACAGCAATTGTCAATAAATAGTTTGTTTTGCTTGTCATTATTATGTCCTATCTATCATATATTTAAATATATTTTAGTGAAAGAGGGATACTATGTTTGTAAAAACTGTTAAATTAAGAAAACCTAATCCTGTTGCTGTTGTAATAATTTTAGCAGCTGTACTTATACTTATAGCTGTCTGGGTACTTGGTTCAAGTGGAAAAGGTGTAGGAGACAAATACAAGCTCCAATCAAACAAGGAGAGAAAAACATTTTTATCCGACCTTGGCTGGACTGTTTCAGAAAAGGAAACAGATTGTAAGATTATAAAAATTCCATCAAAGTTTAATGCTGTATATAACGTTTATAATAAAATGCAGAAGCAACAGGGCTTTAACCTCGCTGACTTTAAAGGCGAAACAGTTGAACTTTATACATATGAGGTGTATAATTATCCTGATAACCCAAAGAATATAGTGGTTCATCTCATTGTCTGCAAGGGAACGCTCATTGGTGGAGATGTATGCTCAACACAATCTGATGGATTTATTCACGGGTTAATGCCAGTAGATAAAAAAGGAATGAAAAAGAGTGGAACACAAGACGCAAGGACAACACAGTCCCCAGCAGGAACAACACAAGCCCCTGCGGCAACACTTGCTCCAGAAACAACAACAGCACCAGCAACAACAACAACCCCTGCAACAACCACAACGCCAGCAGGAACAACAGCTGCTCCGTCCTCAACAACAAAAACACCAAACAATAATAACGAAGCAAACTTCTTCTTCACAAAAAAAGCTAATTAGACTCGATAAATTAATTTCAAATCAACGTCAGGATATTTCAAGAAGTCAGTGTAAGTCACTTTTGAAAAAAGGTATGATTACCGTTAATGGTACTGTCGCAAAATCAGCAGATATGAAAGTCGACCCTGAAAATGATACAATTATCCTTGACGGAAGTGAAATATCCTATAAAAAGCATATCTATATAATGATGAATAAGCCACAGGGGGTAGTCTGCTCTACAAGAGACGGGCTATCCCCTACAGTGCTGTCACTTGTTCCTGAGAAATTAATGCGTGACGGACTATTCCCTGCCGGAAGGCTTGATAAGGACACTGAAGGCTTTGTTCTTATAACAGACGATGGCGAGCTTGCACACAGAATGCTGTCGCCAAAGCACCATGTCCCGAAATTGTATTATGTTCAGCTTGAAAAAGACGCTGAGGATAATTACAGTGAAAAGTTCCTGAGTGGAATTGCTCTTAGAACAGGTGAAGAATGCCTCCCCGCAGAGTTCTATAATGGAAAAGACCCAAAGGAATGTTATGTGGTTCTTCACGAAGGAATGTTTCATCAGGTAAAGAAAATGTTTGAAGCGCTGGGTAATAAAGTAATTTACTTAAAACGTTTACAGATAGGTGGACTGGCGCTTGACGAGGATATACCACTTGGTGAGTGCAGAGAAATAATGCACAAAAATGTTGAAAACCTTTTGGCGGACTTTGATTTCACGGAGCGTTTTTGTTAAATTTTCGTCATTATTAATAATATCTAATTTTAAAGTTTAGTTAAAAACATACTTGTTTTAGCTACTGTTTTTTTGGTATTATATAACTGTAGCTAATACTATGAAATTAGCAAAAAATTATAGGAGGCCTTTTAGATGGCAAGTGTTACATTAAAAGAGATTTATAAAAAATATCCAGGTGGAGTTATAGCAGTTTCTGATTTCAACATGGAAATTAAGGATAAGGAATTTATCATTCTTGTTGGACCATCAGGTTGCGGTAAGTCCACAACATTAAGAATGATTGCAGGTCTTGAAGATATCTCTGAAGGTGAGCTTTACATAGGCGATCGTCTTGTAAATGATGTTGCACCAAAAGATCGTGATATTGCAATGGTTTTCCAGAACTATGCGCTTTATCCACACATGACTGTTTTTGAGAATATGGCTTTCGGCTTGAAGCTCAGAAAAGTACCAAAGGCTGAAATCGTTCGTAAGGTTGAAGAAGCTGCAAGAATCCTTGACATATCACACCTCCTTGACAGAAAGCCAAAGGCTTTATCAGGTGGACAGAGACAGCGTGTTGCTTTGGGTCGTGCTATCGTTCGTGAACCTCAGGTATTCCTACTTGACGAGCCACTTTCAAACCTCGATGCTAAGCTTCGTGCTCAGATGAGAACAGAGATTTCAAAGCTCCATGTAAAACTTGGAACAACATTTATCTACGTTACTCATGACCAGACAGAAGCTATGACAATGGGTGATAGAATCTGTGTTATGAAGGATGGTTACATCCAGCAGATCGACTCCCCAACAAACCTTTACCAGAGCCCAGTTAACCAGTTCGTTGCTGGATTTATCGGTTCACCTCAGATGAACTTTATCGATTCAATTCTTCGTAAGGTTGACGGTAAATACATTGTTGAATTCGGTACTGAAAAGAAATATAGTGTTGAAATCCCAGAAGGAAAAGCTGATGATGAAGCACTTGCAGGACTTGTTGATCAGGAAATTGTTCTTGGTGTTCGTCCAGAATCTATCCACGACGAAGACATGTTCCTTTCAAATGCTACAACAGGCGTAATCAACTGTATGGTTGAAGTTACAGAAATCATGGGTGCTGAAACTTATCTATACCTCACATGTGAAGGTATTCCTCTTACAGCAAGAGTTTCACCTCGTTCAACTGCTCGTCCACAGCAGGAATACACTGTTGCTATCGATCCAAACAGAATTCACCTCTTCAACAAAGAGACAGAAAAGACAATTCTCAACTAATAAGTTTGATTATAAAAGCTCCGCAGTTTTGCGGGGCTTTTATTTTTTTGACTTTTTAAATGTAAATATTTTCAGTATAAATATTTCCTCAGATAAATGCAACAATAATGTTAAAAGTTTTCTGAGAGGACGTTTTTATGGAAAAGAAAAAATTAACACTGGTTCCGCTTATATTAATGATATTTACATCAGTATTCGGTTTTACCAATATGCCTCGTTCGTATTTCCTGATGGGCTATGCAGCTATTCCGTGGTATGTGATATCTGCAATTACATTCTTTATTCCTTATGCATTTATGATGGCTGAGTTTGGTGCAGCCTTTAAAGACGAAAAGAACGGGATATACACATGGATGGAAAAATCGGTTAGTCCACGATATGCCTTTGTTGGAATATTCATGTGGTATGCATCTTATGTAATATGGATGGTCAATATCTGTTCTTCAATATGGATACCATTATCTAATTTTATATTTGGTCAGGATAAAACGCAGACATGGAGATTCCTCGGCATGAACTCAACACAGTTTATCGGAATTCTCGGTGTTCTGTGGATTATACTTGTTACACTTATATCAAC
>CALMXN010000204.1 GCA_937871145.1 uncultured Clostridia bacterium | reverse complement strand
AAGTTCAGCAGTAATCCTTGGATATTGCTCGTCTGAAATTTTTATATAGCTATAACCCTTATCATCCTTCAACAAGATGTTATACTTTGGCTTGTGCTGTTTAATAAGTGAACATTCAAGAATCAAAGCTTCAAACTCTGTATCTGTAACAATAAAATCATAATCATATACGAGTGAAACCATCTTTGCAACTTTTGGCGTGTGGTCGGCAGATTCACGGAAGTAGCTTGTTACCCTGTTCCTGAGGTTTTTGGCTTTACCGATATATATAATATCTGAATTCTTGTTCTTCATTATATAACAGCCCGGTGATGTTGTCAGGACAGCTGTTTTCTCTCTCAGATATGGTAGTCTTTCGTTCATTGTGAATCCTCCTTCCAAATATAATAATATAATTATACACTATTATTTTCACATTTTAAAGTAAAATACAAAAGCCCATGCTAAAAAAGCATGGGCTTAATATATCTTTTATTAATTCAGACAGTAATTAGCAAGAAATTACAACGCCTGAACCAACTGTACGGCCACCTTCACGGATAGCAAAACGGAGTCCTTCTTCGATAGCGATAGGAGCGATGAGTTCAACGTCGATTTCAACGTTATCACCAGGCATACACATTTCCTTATCAGCTGGAAGCTTAACGATTCCTGTTACGTCAGTTGTTCTGAAATAGAACTGAGGTCTGTAGTTGTTGAAGAAAGGAGTATGACGTCCGCCTTCATCTTTCTTAAGAACGTAAACCTGACCATGGAACTTTGTCAATGGGTGGATTGAACCTGGTTTACAAAGAACCTGTCCTCTTTCGATATCAGCTCTCTGAACACCACGGAGAAGAGCACCAATGTTATCGCCAGCTTCTGCAAAGTCAAGAAGCTTTCTGAACATTTCGATACCTGTAACAACAGTCTTCTTTCTTTCTTCTGAAAGGCCGATGATTTCAACTTCTTCTGAAAGTTTCAACATACCTCTTTCAACTCTACCTGTAGCAACTGTACCACGACCTGTGATTGTGAATACATCTTCTACTGGCATCAAGAAAGGAAGTGAATCGTTTCTTGCTGGAGTTGGGATGAAGCTGTCAACAGCATCCATCAATTCCTTAATGCAGTCATATGCAGGATCATTGATATCTTCTGGAGCTTCAAGAGCCTTAAGAGCTGAACCCTTGATGATTGGTGTATCGTCGCCTTCAAAATCATATTTGTCAAGAAGTTCACGGATATCCATTTCAACGAGGTCGATAAGTTCTGGATCGTCAACCTGGTCAGCTTTGTTCATGAAAACAACAATCTTTGGAACACCAACCTGGTGAGCAAGAAGAATATGCTCTCTTGTCTGAGCCATAGGTCCGTCTGATGCAGCAACAACAAGGATTGCGCCGTCCATCTGAGCAGCACCTGTAATCATGTTCTTTACATAGTCAGCATGGCCTGGGCAGTCAACGTGAGCGTAGTGACGAGCAACTGTCTCATACTCAACGTGAGCAGTATTGATTGTAATACCTCTTTCTCTCTCTTCTGGAGCAGAGTCGATATTAGCATAATCTTTCTTTTCTGCAAGACCCATCATTGCCAATGTCTTTGTAATAGCAGCTGTTAATGTTGTCTTACCGTGGTCAACGTGACCGATAGTACCAATGTTAACATGTGGTTTAGTTCTTTCGAATTTTGCCTTTGCCATAGGAATTTCCTCCTTAAATTTTTAAAGTTTTTTACATCTGTTATTTTAACAGAATTTATCAATAATTTCAAGTAGCTGTCAGAAATTAATTGTTGCCCTTATTACGTGTGCTCATAATCTTTTCAGCAATAGATTTTGGAACTTCGATGTAACTATCTGGTTCCATTGAGTACTGTCCACGACCCTGTGTCTTTGAACGTAGGTCGTTTGAGTAACCGAACATTTCTGAAAGTGGAACAAGTGCATTAATTTGCTGTGCACCAGGTCTTGCTTCCATACCCTGAATCTGTCCACGACGTGAATTTAAGTCACCGATAACGTCGCCCATGTATTCTTCCGGAACTGTTACGATAACTTTCATAATAGGTTCGAGAATTACAGGATCAGCTTTCTTCATTGCATCTTTGAATGCCATAGAACCAGCAATCTTAAATGCCATTTCAGATGAGTCAACTTCATGGTATGAACCATCATAAAGTGTTACCTTAACGTCAACAACCTGGTATCCTGCGAGAACACCAGCCTGCATTGCGCCTTTAATACCAGCGTCAACAGCAGGAATATATTCCTTAGGAATAGCGCCACCAGTAACAGCATTGATAAATTCATAGCCCTTACCAGATACGTTTGGTTCAGCCTTAATCTTAACGTGACCGTACTGACCTTTACCACCTGACTGTCTAGCATACTTGCAGTCAACATCAGCAAGGCGTCTGATGGTTTCTTTATATGAAACCTGTGGAGCACCAACGTTTGCTTCTACCTTAAATTCACGAAGCATTCTGTCAACGATGATTTCAAGGTGAAGTTCACCCATACCAGCGATGATAGTCTGACCAGTTTCCTCATCAGTCCATGTTCTGAATGTTGGGTCTTCTTCAGCAAGCTTTGAAAGTGCAATACCCATCTTTTCCTGACCAGCTTTTGTTTTTGGTTCAATAGCAAGGTTGATAACAGGATCAGGGAATTCCATAGATTCAAGAACAACAGGGTACTTTTCATCACAAAGTGTGTCACCTGTTGTTGTATTCTTAAGACCTACGCAAGCAGCGATGTCACCAGCGTAAATCTCATCAATATCTTTTCTGTGGTTGGCGTGCATCTGCAAGATACGTCCAACTCTTTCGTTGTTATCCTTTGTAGCATTGTAAACGTTTGAACCAGCTTTTAAAACACCAGAATAAACGCGGAAGAAACAAAGCTTTCCTACGAATGGGTCTGTAGCAATCTTGAATGCAAGAGCAGCAAAAGGTTCTTTATCAGAAGATGGTCTTTCGCACTCTTCACCAGTATCAGGGTTAACACCCTTGATGTGTGGAACGTCGAGTGGTGATGGCATATAGTCGATTACAGCATCAAGCAACTTCTGAACGCCCTTATTCTTATAAGATGTTCCACAAACAACTGGAACCATCTCATTCTTAAGAGTAGCCTTTCTGATACAATGCTTGATTTCATCGATAGTAAGTTCTTCACCGTCGAGGTATTTCATCATAATTTCCTCGTCATGCTCAGCAACGTTATCGAGCAACTGTGCACGATATTCTTTTGCCTTATCAAGCATGTCAGCAGGAATTTCTTCAACTTTAATTTGTGTTCCAAGCTTATCGTTTTCATCATAGATATATGCTTTCATTTCAAGCAAGTCAATGATTCCGATAAAGTCTTCTTCAGCACCGATAGGAAGCTGAATTGGAACAGCGTTTGTCTTGAGTCTGTCGTGAAGCATAGATACAACTCTGTAGAAGTCAGCACCCATGATATCCATCTTGTTGACGTATACCATTCTTGGTACCTTATACTTATCAGCCTGTCTCCATACTGTTTCAGTCTGTGGCTCAACACCGCCCTTAGCACAAAGAACTGTTACAGAACCGTCAAGTACTCTTAAAGAACGCTCAACCTCAACTGTAAAGTCAACGTGACCAGGGGTGTCAATAATATTGACTCTGTGGCCTTTCCAGTATGCAGTAGTAGCAGCAGAGGTAATTGTAATACCTCTTTCCTGCTCTTGCTCCATCCAGTCCATTGTCGCAGCACCTTCATGAACTTCACCGATTTTATGTGTTATACCTGTATAAAAAAGGATACGTTCAGTTGTAGTAGTTTTACCTGCGTCAATGTGAGCCATTATACCAATATTACGAGTCATCTCAAGTGATACATCTCTTGGCATAATATCCTCCTCTAAAAATCAGTTTAACTTTTCTAATAAAATTAGAAACGATAATGTGCAAATGCTTTGTTAGCTTCTGCCATCTTATGTGTGTCGTCACGCTTCTTGCAAGCTCCACCAACACCGTTAACTGCATCGAGGATTTCTGCTGCAAGTCTTTCTCTCATTGTAGCTTCATTTCTTGCTCTTGAATAAGTTATCAACCATCTTAAACCCAATGTCTGACGTCTTTCAGGACGGACTTCCATTGGAACCTGGTAAGTAGCACCACCTATACGGCGAGCCTTTACCTCAAGGTTTGGCATGATATTTTCCATTGCTGCTTCAAAAACTTCAACCGCTGGTTTTTCAGTTTTTTCTGCAATTATTTCGAATGCACCATATACAATTTTCTGTGCAACACCTTTCTTACCATCAAGCATAATGTTGTTGACAAGTCGTGTAACAAGCTTAGAATTGTAAACAGGATCTAGCAAAACGTCACGTTTTGCAATATTACCTCTTCTTGGCACTTCGCTTCCCTCCTTCATATAATGATATCATAGGTACTCGTTTCATCCACAACCCGCAAACCTTTTTACGGGTCCGTCGGAACGTAAGACCAATGAGAGGCAAAATATATATATTATAAAGCCCCACATTTATCTTGTGGTATCTGAGTTATCTCTACTTATTTAGCAGCTGCGCCTGCTTTTGGTCTTTTAGCACCGTATTTTGAACGGCTCTGCATTCTCTTTGCAACGCCCTGTGCATCGAGTGTACCACGGATTATGTGATAACGAACACCTGGAAGGTCCTTAACACGTCCACCACGGATGAGAACAACGCTGTGTTCCTGTAGGTTATGACCGATACCTGGGATGTAAGCTGTTACTTCGTATCCGTTTGTAAGTCTTACTCTGGCAATTTTTCTCATAGCTGAGTTAGGCTTTTTAGGAGTACTTGTTCTTACTGCTGTACAAACGCCACGTTTCTGTGGTGCTGACATATCAATTTCTTCCTTCTTCTTTGAGTTGTAACCCTTCTGAAGAGCTGGAGAAGTTGACTTGTATTCAACAACGTCTCTACCTTTACGAACTAGCTGGTTAAATGTTGGCATATTCTATCTCCTTTCCCGTAAAATCAAATGCAAAACTATATAGCTTGGCATACCATAATATTATACATATTTACTTTTACCATGTCAAGTTTTTTTAATCCTTTTTAAAATAAAATATAATAGTTTATAATACTGTTTTATAATATGTAGTTTTTTTGCACATATTAGTCAATTCATTAAAAACATTTGAATTTAAAACTAATAATGACATATTAAAAAACGAATAAAACAACCCTGACAATGTCAGGGTTGTTATTGTTAAAGTGAGTGATTAGATGTGTTCTGCAACGTTTTCGTTCTTAACAATTTGAACATTATTATAGCAGTCCATACCAGTACCAGCTGGAACAAGCTTACCAATAATAACATTTTCCTTAAGTCCGAGAAGCATATCGCTCTTTCCACGGATTGCGGCGTCTGTAAGAGCCTTTGTTGTTTCCTGGAATGAAGCAGCAGACAGGAATGAATCAGAATTTGATGATGCTTTTGTAATACCCTGAAGAACAGGAAGAATTGTTATGCAAGCTGCATTAATATCACCGTTTTCTATTTCAGCCTTAATCTGTTCGTTGATATCATCAATTTCGTTCTTGTCAACAAGAGCACCTGGGAGCAAGTAGCTGCTTCCGCTTTCGTCGACTTTTACCTTCTTCATCATCTGGCGTACAATAACTTCGATATGCTTATCGTTGATATCAACACCCTGAAGACGGTAAACCTTCTGAACTTCATCAATGATGTAGTTCTGAACGGCTTTTTCACCCCTGACAGCAAGAATATCGCCTGGGTAGATGCTACCTTCTGTAAGTGGCTGACCCTTTTCGATAGCAGCGCCTTCCTTGGTTTCAGGCTTGAGCTTGAAGCCGTAAGGAATCTGATAGTATTCTTCCTGAAGAGTTTCAGGATCAGTAATAACAGCATTTCTGACTTTCTTGACTTCTTCAAATCTGAGCTGTCCACCGAACTTAGCGATAATACCTGCGTTCTTTGGACGACGGCTTTCGAAAAGTTCCTCGACACGTGGAAGACCCTGTGTGATGTCTTCTGCAGAAGCGATACCACCTGTATGGAACGTTCTCATTGTAAGCTGTGTACCAGGTTCACCGATTGACTGAGCTGAAATGATACCAACAGCTTCACCGACAGCAACAAGATTTCCGTTTGCGAGGTTTGCACCATAACATTTTGCACATACACCATGCTTTGCCTGACACTGAAGTACAGATCTGATAGCAATGTTCTTTTTGCCCTGAGCTTCAAGAGCTACAACGACCTTCTTTGCGTCATTGCTGTTCATAAGTTTATTCTTAGAAACAATCATTTCGCTTGTCTTAGGATCCTTGAGATCTTCAACAAGGTAACGGCCAATTAAACGTTCCTGTAATGGTTCGATAACTTCACGGCCATTCTTGATTTCGTAAATATCAATACCAACGTTTGTTCCGCAGTCTTCCTCACGGATGATAACATCCTGTGATACGTCAACAAGACGTCTTGTGAGGTATCCTGAGTCAGCTGTACGAAGAGCTGTATCGGCAAGTCCTTTACGAGCACCACGGGAAGAAATAAAGTATTCCAAGATGTTTAGTCCTTCACGGTAGTTAGCACGAATAGGCATTTCAATTGTTCGACCAGATGTGTTTGCGATAAGTCCACGCATACCAGCAAGCTGTCTGATCTGATTAATACTACCACGGGCACCAGAGTCAGCCATCATGAAGATTGGATTGTATCTGTCAAGGTTATCCTTCAGAGCAACTGTTACATCTTCTGTTGCCTTATTCCATATTTCGATAACCTTCTGTGATTTTTCTTCAGAAGAAATATAACCACGCTTGTACTGTCTGTCAATATTGTCAACAAGAGCATCAGCCTGAGCAAGAATTTCCTTCTTCTGTGGTGGGATAATTGCATCACATACAGCAACAGTAATAGCTGCTTTTGTTGAATACTTAAAGCCGAGTGCCTTGATCTTGTCAAGAACTTCAGAAGTTGTTGCTGTTCCGTGTTTTCTGATACATCTTTCAATAATGTCTGAAAGCTGCTTCTTACCAACGAGGAATGCAACCTCAAGTTCAAACTGCTTGTCAGAATTTGTTCTGTCAATAAATCCTAAATCCTGTGGTATATTTTCATTGAAGATAAGACGTCCGACTGTTGCATCAATGATCTTTGATACTTTTCTTTCGCCCATATCTTTTGTTACTCTTACTTTTACAGCAGCGTGAAGTGTAACTTCACCCTCCTGATAAGCCATAAGTGCTTCATTGGTATCTCTGAATACCTTGCCTTCGCCCTTTTCTCCATCCTTTAGCATTGTGAGGTAGTAAGAACCGAGCACCATGTCCTGTGAAGGAACAGCAACCGGACGTCCATCTGAAGGCTTCAAGAGGTTATTAGCCGCAAGCATTAAGAAGCGAGCTTCTGCCTGAGCTTCTGCTGACAAAGGAACGTGAACAGCCATCTGGTCACCGTCGAAGTCAGCGTTGAAAGCTGTACATACAAGTGGGTGGAGCTTGATAGCTCTACCTTCAACAAGGATAGGTTCAAATGCCTGAATACCAAGTCTATGAAGTGTAGGAGCACGGTTGAGCATTACAGGGTGACCCTGAATTACATTCTCAAGAGCATCCCAAACCTCTGGCTTTGATCTTTCAACCATTTTTCTTGCTGACTTGATGTTGTTTACAACAGCTGTGTCAACAAGTCTCTTCATAACGAAAGGCTTAAAGAGTTCGAGTGCCATTTCCTTTGGAAGACCACACTGGTACATTTTAAGTTCTGGTCCAACAACGATAACTGAACGTCCTGAATAGTCAACACGTTTACCAAGTAAGTTCTGACGGAAACGTCCCTGCTTACCTTTAAGCATATCTGACAATGACTTGAACGCTCTGTTGTTAGGTCCTGTAACAGGTCTGCCGTGACGGCCGTTATCTATAAGTGCGTCAACAGCTTCCTGAAGCATACGTTTTTCGTTTCTGATGATAATGTCAGGAGCTTCAAGATCCAGCATTCTCTTCAGACGATTGTTTCTGTTGATTACACGACGGTACAGATCGTTAAGGTCTGATGTTGCATAACGTCCACCATCAAGCATAACCATAGGTCTGAGTTCTGGTGGGATAACAGGAACTACATTGAGCACCATCCATTCAGGACGGTTGCCTGAAAGTCTGAATGCCTCAACAATTTCAAGTCTCTTTAAAAGCTTAATTCTCTTCTGACCCTGTGGGAGATCCTTAAGTTCAGCCTTAAGTTCAGCAGAGAGTACCTCAAGGTCAATTTCCTTCAAAAGCTCCTGGATAGCTTCAGCACCCATACCAGCCTTGAAATCGTCCTCAAATTTTTCTCTTGCTTCCTGATAATCCTTTTCAGAAAGAAGTTGCTTTTTCATAAGAGAGGTGTTACCTGGATCAGTAACAATATATTTTGTAAAGTATAATACTTCTTCAAGACGCTTCTGGGAAATTTCAAGAACCTGTCCGATTCTTGATGGTGTTCCCTTGAAGTACCAGATATGTGACACAGGAGCAGCAAGTGCAATGTGTCCCATTCTTTCACGTCTTACCTTTGCACGTGTGACTTCAACGCCACAACGCTCACAGACTTTACCTTTAAAGCGGATTTTCTTGTACTTACCGCAGTGACATTCCCAGTCCTTTGAAGGTCCAAAGATTTTTTCGCAGAAAAGTCCATCACGCTCAGGCTTTTGTGTTCTGTAATTTATTGTTTCAGGTCTTTCAACTGCACCGTATGACCAGTTCAGTATCTGTTCAGGTGAAGCAAGACCAATCTTTATTGACTCAAATACATTAAATTCCAATATACGACCCTTCTTCCTTTAGATATTATCGTCGTCATCCTCTTCAGCGAAAAAATCAAGTTCTTCATCGCTGTCGTCAAGTTCGACATTATCAAGACCGTCTTCATCCTCTGTGATGAAGTTATCGAGATCGCCTTCCTCAATCTGATCGTCACCGAATAAGGTATCATCCTCTTCAAGTGCAACAGGCTGTGGAATAATATCATCGTCTTCTTCAAATGTCTGCTTAAGGTCAATCTCTTCATTGTTAATGTTGAGAACCTTGACATCAAGACAAAGTGACTGAAGTTCTTTGATAAGAACCTTGAATGATTCAGGAATACCTGGTTTAGGAACATTCTGTCCCTTAACAATAGCTTCATAGGTCTTAACACGTCCGACAGTATCGTCAGATTTAACAGTAAGGATTTCCTGAAGTGTATAAGCTGCGCCGTAAGCTTCAAGAGCCCAAACTTCCATTTCTCCGAATCTCTGTCCACCGAACTGAGCTTTACCACCAAGTGGCTGCTGTGTAACAAGTGAATATGGTCCGACAGAACGTGCATGGATCTTATCATCAACAAGGTGATGGAGCTTGAGGTAGTACATATAACCAACAGTTACACGATTGTCAAACTTTTCTCCTGTTCTTCCATCATAAAGAACAGTCTTGCCATCATCATTCATTTCAAGTTTAGAAGTGTCGATTATTTCTCTTATACCCTTATAAATTATCTTTTCTTCAGGAGGGTTGTTTTTGTTGTTTTCTTCTGCCTGTCTGAATGCTAATCTGATGTCTTCCTCGTGAGCACCATCAAATACTGGTGTCATGATTTTCCAGCCAAGTGCCTTTGCAGCCATACCAAGATGAACTTCAAGAACCTGACCGATGTTCATACGGGAAGGAACACCAAGTGGGTTAAGAACGATATCAAGTGGAGTACCGTCTGGTAGGAATGGCATGTCTTCCTGTGGAAGGATTCTTGATACAACACCCTTGTTTCCGTGACGACCAGCCATTTTATCTCCGACTGAGATCTTTCTCTTCTGTGCTATATAACAACGTACGAGCATATTTACTCCAGGAGAAAGCTCATCACAGTTCTCTCTTGTAAATATCTTAACGTCAACGATAACTCCTGATTCACCGTGAGGTACTCTCAATGAGTTATCTCTGACTTCTCTTGCCTTTTCACCGAAGATAGCACGAAGAAGTCTTTCTTCGGCAGTAAGCTCTGTTTCACCCTTTGGTGTAACCTTACCAACAAGGATATCGCCTGAACGAACTTCAGCACCTATTCTGATAATTCCCTTATCGTCAAGATCCTTAAGAGCATCTTCACCGACGTTAGGAATATCTCTTGTGATTTCCTCTGGGCCGAGCTTTGTATCACGTGATTCGATTTCATATTCTTCAATATGGACTGAAGTGTAGATATCTTCACGAACTAATTTTTCATTAAGAAGAACAGCATCCTCGTAGTTATAGCCTTCCCAGGTCATAAATCCGATAAGTGCATTCTTACCGAGTGAGATTTCACCATCAGCAGTAGCTGGACCGTCAGCGATAACCTGCTTCTTTGTGATTCTTTCACCCCTATCAACGATAGGACGCTGATTGACACAAGTGCCCTGATTAGAACGCTTGAACTTTATGAGCTTGTAGTTTACTGTTACGCCGTCATCCTGTTTTACCACGATTTCGTCAGCAGAAACCTTTTCAACAACACCAGATTCTTTTGAAACTATTGCAACACCTGAGTCAACACAAGCCTTGTATTCCATACCTGTTCCAACGATAGGTGATTCAGTCTTGAGCAGTGGAACTGCCTGACGTTGCATGTTTGAACCCATGAGGGCACGGTTTGCGTCGTCGTTTTCAAGGAACGGAATCATAGATGTAGCAACAGAAAGAACCATCTTAGGAGATACATCCATAAAGTCAATCTTGTCATTTTCTATTTCAAGAATCTGATCACGATGACGTGCCTTAACCTTTGCATTTATGAATCTGCCATCATCATCAAGAGGTTCATTAGCCTGAGCAACTGTATAGTTATCTTCAACGTCAGCTGTCATATAAACAACTTCGTTTGTTACAAAGCCAGTAGCTTTATCAAGTCTTCTGTAAGGGGCCTCAATGAAACCGTATTCATTAATTCTTGCGAAAGATGCAAGATAAGAAATAAGTCCGATGTTTGGTCCTTCAGGAGTTTCAATAGGACACATTCTTCCGTAGTGGGAATAGTGAACGTCACGAACTTCAAATCCGGCTCTGTCTCGTGAAAGACCGCCAGGTCCCAAAGCAGAAAGACGTCTCTTATGAGTCAGCTCTGCGAGAGGGTTTGTCTGATCCATGAACTGTGAAAGTGGTGATGAACCGAAGAATTCCTTAATAGCCGCTGTAATAGGACGAATATTAATAAGAACCTGTGGAGTTACAACATCCATATCCTGTGACTGAATGTTCATTCTTTCACGGATAACTCTTTCCATTCTTGAGAAACCAATTCTGAACTGGTTCTGAAGAAGCTCACCTACTGAACGGATACGTCTGTTTCCGAGATGGTCAATATCATCAACAATTCCGACACCTTCGCAAAGGTTCAAAAAGTATGATACTGTTGCATATATATCGTCAAGAATGATGTGCTTTGGAACAAGCTCGTCCACTCTTGCCTTGATGTTTTCTTCCAAATCCTCAGGTGAATCACTTTCTTCAAGAATTTCCTTAAGAACATTGAATGAAACCTTTTCGTTTATGCCGAAAGGTGTGCAGTCAAAATCAACATATCCCTTGATGTCAACCATACCGTTACCGAGAATCTTGACTTCTTTTTCTTCAACCTTTGTGGTTGTTTCACCAGTCTGGCTTGTGATTGATTCTTTTCTTGTCATGGTAACGAATGCTTCCATAACACCAGCCTGCTCAACCTTCATAGCTTCATCATAGCTTAGTTTTGCGCCAGGCTCAGCCATAATTTCACCTGTTAATGGGTTAATAATAGGCTGTGAAACAGTGTGACCTGCAAGTCTTGAACCAATACCAAGCTTTTTGTTGTATTTATAACGACCGAATCTTGAAAGGTCATATCTTCTTGCATCAAAGAACAATGCGTTAAGATGTGATTCAGCACTGTCTACTGTAGGAGGCTCACCAGGACGGAGCTTCTTGTAAACTTCAAGCAAAGCTTCCTCACGGTTTTTTGTAGCATCCTTCTGGAGAATTGTCTGGCTGAGTCTTTCATCAGTGCCGAACATTTCTTCAATTTCCTCATCAAGACCAAGTCCGAGTGAACGGATGAAGGTGGTGACAGGAATTTTTCTGTTTTTATCTATTCTTACATAAACTACATCGTTTGAGTCCATCTCATACTCAAGCCATGCACCTCTGTTAGGAATTACTGTTGTCTTGAAAAGGTCTTTACCTGTCTTGTCCTTTTCAGATGAATAATATACACCAGGAGAACGAACCAGCTGTGATACAATAACACGTTCTGCACCATTTATTACAAAGGTTCCACTATCCGTCATTAGTGGAAATTCACCCATATATACTTCGCTGTCTTTTATTTCGCCTGTTTCTTTGTTGTTAAGTCTTGCAACTACTCTCAGTGGAGCTGAATAAGTTACGTCACGTTCCTTACACTCTGCGACAGAATACTTCGGGGTATCATCAATCCTGTAATCAATAAAGTTAAGTTCAAGGTTGCCATTATAATCGCTGATTGCTGCGACATCCCTGAAAACTTCCTTCAGACCTTCCTCCAGGAACCACTTATAGGAATTTTTCTGCACCTCGATAAGGTTTGGCATTTCCAAGACTTCATTAATCTTGGCAAAGCTCATTCGAGTATTCTTCCCGAGCTGCTGTGGCTTGACATTCACCATAGGCTCAATCACTCCTTATTAAAATTTGCTTGGAATGTATCATTGCTCTGAAAACCGTAAAAAATATTAAATAAGTACTTGAAAAAACAATAGAACTATGCTATAATTTTGAGAGCAATAGGGTATAACAATCCATATTGATACAGTATATTATTATATTATATTAATAAAGTGTTGTCAAGCATGTTTTTAATATTCGTCAAAATGACCGTAATTCTGAAATATGAATTACGGTCATTGTTTATTTTGTCTATTAAATTTACTTTAATTCCCGAAATTTGTCGGGTTCTGTGGTGGATAATAGCATGGTGGATTCTGAAAGTACTGTGGCATATACATTTGTTGTGCCTGCAACTGCTGTTTTTTCTGTTTTGACTTTTCAACCCAATAAAGAATAGCCAGAACAAGACTAACTATTAAAGCAATAACAGAAATCACAAATAATATTGCAAAAGCAATTAATAAGCGTTGTGACACAGCACTAATTGGGAACTCGGAAGGAGCTATTACAGCATCAGAATAATCATCATTATTACACCATAGATCTATGCTGCTTCCCTCCTCAATAATATCCGGATAGTCTGTATGCAGCACATAAATCACTTCATCATAATCCTCATCATTGTATGCATCAGTACCATATTCCGCAAAACCTATAGAATATCTTATTGTTACTGAAAAATCGCCATTTTTTATATCTTCTTTTGCATTACCCTCAGTTACAACACCGATAGCTTCAAATCCATAATTCGTATAATCTTTAAATCTTTCTTTGTTATCAATTTTAAGTACCGCAAAAATCAACACAAATATTCCTATCACCATTGAAAGAAGCATAATACTTGCTGATATAATATGCCCTACTTTAAGCTTTCTCATAATCCTATCCTCATTAATAATTCATCATCTGATTTTGTGGTTCAGGTAATGTATCCTTTTTCTTCGGAATAATTACACGGAGAATTATAACTATTGTTATTATCATAAACACAACAGCAAGTACAAAAAGAGCAATGCTTAATATAAATGATATATTCTTTATTAAAACTATCTCAGGTGGTATTTCAATACCAGCCTCAGTCGGGTCTGATGAATTATATTTTACAGTAACCTCTTCACCAATCTCTGCCCTTGAAGTTGAAAATGCTTTTACTATATATTCATAGTCTTTACCCTTGACTGTATATCTGATAACTGACTTGTATACGCTTTCTTTATCGGTTCTTTCAGAAGAAACAACCTTACCCGTAACAGACTCTGTCATTGAAGGGGTTGCTATATAATCCTTATAATCTGAAATTTTGTTAGTAAATGAAAACAACTTCAAGCCGCCGATAAAGCATAAAATTGCTAATGCAAGCATCAGCATTCTCCATACATATCCCCATAAAGAATAACCTGTTTTCTTCTTTAATATTTTGGAAACTTCAATAAGTGCCCCAACATTAATAATCATAATGTCTACTCCTTTTTCATTGCCAGTATTTGCGGTCAAGACTTCTATACTGAACCGCCTGTGCTATATGCTGCTTTTCAATAATTTCTGAATTATCTAAATCAGCAACTGTTCTTGATACTTTAAGTATCCTGTCATATGCTCTTGCCGACAAGCCCATGCGCTCAAAAACATTCCTGAGAAGATTCTGTGCATCATCAGAAACAGGACAAACCTCGTGCAGAATATCACTTGTTATTCTTGCGTTGCAGGTTATTTGTGTTCCCTTAAAGCGTTGATTCTGAATTTCACGAGTCTGCTGAACACGTTCTCTTATACTTGCAGAGCTTTCTTCCTTCTGTTTTGAGGAAATATACTCAAACTCAACAGGTGCAACCTCTATATGCAAGTCGAATCTGTCAAGCATTGGCCCTGAAATCCTGGAGAGGTAATTTCCTACCTGATTTTTATTACATATGCATTTTCTTGTCGGATGCCCGAAGTATCCGCAAGGGCAAGGATTCATAGCACCAATAAGCATTATGGAACACGGATATGTAACAGTACCCGACGCCCTTGATATCGTAACCTTCTGATCTTCAAGCGGCTGACGCAGAATTTCAAGAGTGGTTCTTGAAAATTCAGCAAGCTCGTCAAGAAAAAGCAGGCCGTTATGCGCAAGGGAAATTTCACCTGGGCGAGGGACAGAGC
Source organism: uncultured Clostridia bacterium (assembly GCA_937871145.1). Classification (GTDB taxonomy): domain Bacteria; phylum Bacillota; class Clostridia; order Oscillospirales; family Ruminococcaceae; genus SZUA-444. The sequence goes on along the minus strand of CALMXN010000204.1, from coordinate 213 downwards.
CACCGCCTGAAAGTCCAGCTGGTGAAATAGTATGGTGTGGTGAACGGAATGGACGTTTTGTTATTAAAGGCGTATCCTTATCAAGACAACCCGATATGGAATGTATATTAGTAGTTTCAATTGACTCAGTAAAAGTCATTTCAGGGAGAATTGAAGGCATTCTTTTTGCGAGCATACTCTTTCCTGAACCAGATCGGAAGAGCGTCGTGTAGG
>CALMXN010000203.1 GCA_937871145.1 uncultured Clostridia bacterium | reverse complement strand
ATTATACTTATGAATATGATCAGGTAATATTTGAAACAAGCACAAAAAATCCTGAAAATCAAGTGTGGAATGTATATGGAATAAACCTGATATCCAGAGAAGTAAATGGAGAAATGTTCTATTGCCTATACAACGGACATGCAGATATAACAAGGATGGTAAATGAAAAAGGCGAATTGGTAGAAAAATATTACTATGACGAATTGATGTAGTATAATAATACTTGACAACTTTAATCCACCAAATTTATAATGGAAATAACAGAAAATCGATAAGGAGTTGTCAGGTTATGGAAAGATCAAGAACATACGAAGCAGAATACAAGAAAGAGGCGGTAAAGCTTGCAAAAAAAGTTGGCGCCAAGAAAGCAAGCGAAGAGTTACAAATACCGTACGGTACTTTGTATGACTGGATAAAAAAAGAACGAAAGGGGGCATTAGAAGCCGGAGAAGCAAAAACACCTGCTGAAGCGATGAGTCTTGCAGAATGAATGACATCGGATTAACGCATAAACCGCAAAGAAAGCCGAATGGAATAACACGTGCAGACAAGCTTGCAAGGAAAGCTGTCTGTTTTCCTCTGTAATACTCCAGAAGAAAGGCACCTTTGAACGGTCATCCCTAGGACTTGTGTCTGCAAAATCAAACACATATCTAAGGCGGGTTTTGTCCTTGCTGTCGTCAATAAGGGCGATACCCTTACTGCCACGCTTAATAAATCGGTTTGCGATGTCCTCACGCCCCCAAGTGTCGTATTCGGCACAAGCGACGGCATTCGGACGTTGGTCGTGTATCATCATCTGGTCTTTGAAACGGTACTTATACAGCCTTGCCGATGTGACAAGGAACGAACGGAAGTAATCCGTATCGCTCCAAAGTCGCTTTGAAGCCTGTTTTGAAACCTCTTGATACATTTGAAGTTTTGTCTGCATTTCGTCCTCCTTTAGTATAATATCACTTTAAAGTCATAAAATCAATGTGAAATAGAGTGTTTTGATTATTTCGTGTTTTTGCATAAAAATAGCCCCTGATTTTTGTGAAATCAGGGGATGAGGATACATCAATTAATACATCTCAAAAAGCTTTTTTGAGTAGTTTTCTATATCATTTGGATTAAGCATATCGTATTTATGCTTAACTGCGGAAAAATAATCGGCAATCATTTTTTTGTCTATCACTCTGTCCGACTGAGCAAAAACAGGTAAATCCGCACGGGTTTCAATCCACGGTTGTTCGGAATGTGTGAAGCGTTCCAATACCTTTCCGCTGTAACAGCTAAAGTTATCAACTATTCCGTCAATAACGGCTTTTTCAGCTACCGAGAATATTGTTTCGTCAAAGCTGTCAGCACTGTCGATAGAGTCATATTTGTAGTCTGAATACTTATGATAGACCTTTCTGTAAACAGGACCGTGTACCCAAGCCTCGCAGTCATCTTCAAAGATAAAGACATTATTGAACGCATAGAAAAATCCCTGAACGTAGTAAAGCAGCTTTTGAAGTGCTAACGGCGTAACATCTTCACATTTGTAAAGCAGATAACCGATTACCGTTTCGATTTTAGAGTTTTCGGGAATACCTATCAGATTTTTTACGGCAATATTGCTTTTCTCATAGGAGCTGTTGCTTTTCATTCTGTCTTTGTTGTTCTGCAAAAGCTCGTTGTAATAAAGCGGCTCGTTATATAGCCGACGGAGAATATCCGAATACTGCTTTGACGGCATATCACCATTGCAGTATCTCGTAAAGGTCTGTTCGCCCCAACCGAGCAGCAGAGAAAGCGGACGTTTGCCGATAGCGTATTTTTTAGGTATGGCAAGTATTTCATCAAGTGAAATGATGTCATTCTCTTTACGATAGGCATAATAAAGCAGCTTCAGATTATCGTCCTCAATTTCAGGAACATAAATAGGACTTCCACATTCACCGCAATACGCTTCCAAGCCTGTAAATGTGTATTCGTTATCCTTAAGTGTTCTCTTAAACAGGACTTCCTTTGTAATAATCTTAACGTCTTTTCTGCATTCAGCGCAAAATACTGTATTATTCATAAAAATGATCCTTTCTCGTTTTATCGTAACAAATAGTCGATTGGATTGTTCCGCTTGTGAAATGAGATTACAATAACTCTTTGCCCATGGCTCACATCAATGATATTAAACTTCGCATAAATATCAACCTGTTCTTCTTCATCATCAAGATTAAAGAGCATAACCTGTGGACAAAATACATATAGAACTTCGTGTTCAAATCCGATATGCTCGTTCTGCAAGGAATAGCAAAAATCATCGGGTTGTATTTTCAGCAGAATTTCTTTTTGTTTTTGACTGTTCAGATTGTAGTTTGTGATAAGGTCAATATTCTCCTGTCGCTTTTCATTCTGAGCAATCGTGTAATGATTGTCCTTGACACATTTCTTTATTGTATTCAGAATTGCTTCAATCTGCTCTTTCGTATAGTTTGTGTTGTAGTTGGAATTCACCAAAGCATCCCTCCTTGATACTATGATACACTATTGTGTGCTGAAAGTCAACAATAAATGCACCAATTGATACATTTATTTTTTCATCCCATCCGCAATCCACCTATCGGTGACCATTGTGAAGCTTAAATTCATCTATTCCAAGAAATTTAGCAGATATGTCTGGCTTAACAAGCTTTCCTTCACGAGTATACAGTTCTTTTAGGCGTTCTTTATCGATATCCTTTACAGTATTCTTGCCTAAACCAGTAAGCTCAGCAACTTCCTTGTTTGTGTATACACCTGATTCAAGCAGGCATCGGGTATATTCTAATAATTCTTCTGTAATCATATGCCCCTGAGCTTTAATATGATTGGTAATCCTGGAAGTGGGAAAACTCATCTGGCAACTGCTTGAGGAATTAATGCATGCCGTACGGGATACAAAGTGAAATTTTATACAGCTGTAAACCTTGCAGCTGAACTTGCGGAAGCTTCGCAGGCAGCACGACTAACCAGGCTCGAAAAGAACCTCTCATCTATAGATTTACTGATAGTTGATGAATTGAGCTATATGACATTCAACAGATATCAGTCAGAAATGCTTTTTCAGGTTATCTCAGAACGTTCTGAGAGAGCAAGTGTTATCATAACTACCAACCTAGAATTTTCACAGTGGATACAGCTATTTGAAAACGAAATGATGATAGCTGCAATGATAGATCGGTTAACTTATAGATCTCATATTTTAAATATGAACTGTGGAAAATCTTACAGAATAGATAATCACGGAAAATCATTCGGTTAACATCGGGGGGTCAGTTTTTTAATAGCACAAAGGGGTCAAAATTTTTTCAGCACTGGGGGTCAATTTTTTCTTGACATTCATAGTAGCCTTGGCATAGCATGATTCTAAGTTCTATGGAAGTCGGAGGGAGATGTAGCGCTTACTAATCACAACAATTTAATACTTTTTTCCTTGAATTCATCACTGAGTTTTGTCATAAAAACTGGCCTTCAAATGTTGAATTTTCATCTAGTAAAGTTGGCAGCATAGTATTACAATATGGACATGTCCCATCAGTATTATTATGAAAAATTACTCCGTGTTTTATTCCTTTTTCCCTCATATAAATTGCTGCTTTTCCTTCAGCATGTGCTGCTGGAATATAATTGCTAAACATAGGGTTTGCATTTCCAGATGAAAATGTTATACATGTTCCGTCCTCAAGTACTAAAATTCCCCATGTAATCTTTCCGTCAAAATCAGGTATATCTATTTTATCTTTATCTATATTAGCATATTCATAAGCTTGTTCAATATCTTTTAATTGCTCATAAGCAAGTTTAAATTCATCAGTTTTTTCATTTATACAATCAATAATTTTATATGTTTTTTCA
>CALMXN010000202.1 GCA_937871145.1 uncultured Clostridia bacterium | reverse complement strand
TCATATGTCTGCTTTAAGACTACACGATACTGAACAAGGCTGAATATAGAGAGTATCTTATCAATGTTAATTTTAGATCCCTTAGGCATAAAGTCGAGTATAGATTGAGAAGCAAACCATAATGCAGAATCGTATTTTCTTGTACGTCTTACAAGCTTATCAATGAAGTCAAGAGCCTGTGGATTTTTAGCGTTGATAAATCTATGAGCCTCATCCATAACAGCTACTACAAACTTTCTATCCCAAGAATTTTTAAGATCCTGATTGTATTTAACATTCTTACATATTTCCTGCCACATATATGAGAGAATATTAAACAGCTGAGCGTTATAAACCTTTTCATCCATCTCAGATAATTCCTGAACATTGAATACTATAAAGTTTTCCCTGCTGATATTAATTGAAGAATATCCGTTGAAAATACAACTGTACATTCCTTCAGCAAGATTCTTAATATACAGTTCAAGTGTTTCAAGTATCTCTATTTTCTGCTGTGAGAGTTTTGTTGTTATCCTGTTTCTTTCATCACCATCGGTAATGAAAACAGAGTACATTTTGCTTCTTAGTGTAGAAAGCAAATCTTTAAAGATAGGAAAGTCTGTAACACGAAGCCTTGATATTTCAGTATCATTGTCAATTCCAAAACGTTTGTATGTTGTAAGTAGAAGGCTTCTAAATTCTTCAGCTTGCTGATCTGTCATATCAGGACAATATTGATACATAAAGGTTACGATTCTTGAAAGTTCGGATGGAAAGTTTGAAGATCTATCAGGATCGTTATCAGCAAAAAGCTGTCTAACTTCAAGAGGATTGATAACAGGTGATGATCCAATCTTTACAATCTTACCACCAAGCTTCTGAGCCATGTTGGAATACTCATTTTCAATATCAATAACTAATACCTTATTACCAAGACATAAAACATCCTGGAGCATTGATTTAAGTGTTACTGATTTACCTGAGCCTTTTACACCAACAGCAAGCATATCATATGAGTTTACAATATCGCTTCTGGTGAATGTATTAAGAATTATATCTCCTCCAGTTTCAGTTTCTCCAAAGTGTAATCCATCTTCGTCAACATAGTTCTGATAATGGAAAGGAAACTGTTTTGAAAAGGTATCATATAAAGGAATTGGTGTATTGATTATGTTACTTGAACGTGACAGCGACATATATTCCTGCAACATTTCATTTTGTGGTGTAAGTAATGATACGCCTTCACTTTCAAACTCACCAATAATGTATTTCTTTTTTTCTAACAGTTCTTTTTCCGTGTCTGCAGATATAAAGATCCTGATAGTTGCTGACATGAGTTGCTCATTACCACGGTTTAATGAATCAAGTAATATTTCAAGATCACCGTAGTCTCCACAGTCCTTAAGCTCATCACCGGCACTATTGTTTAAAACTTGTCGGCTTCGCAATTCATTAAGGCTTTTGCTCAGCTGTGCTTTTGCAATATCCTTCTGAATAAAGTTTAAGTCGACTGTAGTAAGTGTTCCAGGGAAGTTAAGCATATTTGCCATAAACAAATTAAGTATTGAAGAAGGAAAATCATATGCAACAAGGCTTGTTACATACTTATCTGATATTTCCAAGCCTATTGGGTGAAGAGTGATTTTATCCGGACAGATATGCTCAATAAAATTATTACTGTCACCCTCGGAACTTTCAAAAGATAAAATATCATGTAATATTTGCTTAAGTTTTTCAGAGCAGACCTGTTCGCATATCGTATCACTC
>CALMXN010000201.1 GCA_937871145.1 uncultured Clostridia bacterium | reverse complement strand
GTTGTCGGCTTCACTGTTGTTTTTATTGTTGGATAGTCGGGCAACAGCATTTTTAAAGTCGTGAAAACTTCCTGCCTGTCTGTAAAAGGCACTAAAACAGCAATAGCATGTTTTACCTTCCCGTAGCCTGTACAATGAACGTGAACAGAGGATATGCGAAAAATTATTGACATAAGACTTTGCCTTAAATCCGCATAGTTTATTCTTTTTGAACTAAGATAGCTTGTACGCTTTGTAAGGAAGCCACTTCTCACAACAATTTTACTTCCCTTTCTTTCACAGCAGAAATTCCAGTGACGGAGAAGATTTATACAGAAGGAAATAAGCCAGCCACCGAGAATTACAAGCGAAACAGCAAGAGCTGTCGGGGAAATATTTTGGGTGAGCTTTCTTGTATATGAATTAAAGGTGTCGACAAAACGCTGTTCAAGTTCGTTACCGATAATTTTACCACCCTGAAAGATAAGAGTTGAAAGAAGAATAACACCCGAAAGTGTATTGGAAAAAATCAGTGAGAAGAAAACAAGGTGAGTTTTCTTTGGATAATAGCATAGTTTAAGCTTGTGGGAATGTTGAGTATAGCTGTAAACTTCAATAAAAACGTTAAGATCCTTTAGTTGTAAGGTAAGAGCAAGATCAGATTTCTTGCTTGAGCCTGAATTGGTGTCAATTCTTAATATAGCTGCTTTAAAAGGCCTGAGCCAGAATTTACGTTCAACTTCAACAGAAGAAAAGCTTCTGTATAAAACTTCTTTTTCTATCTTGCTGGCAACACCGGTTCTAACATAAAAGGCCTCGTTTGTGTATCTATAGAATTTTGTTCCCCATCTTATAAAAGCAAGAAGCAACATACAAAATACGATAAGTATATCAAACCACGCGCCAGCAACCCAGGCTTCAAAATCAAATCTCAAATAAATCAGACCACGGATAAGGGGAATAGATAAAAGCCAGAAATTTCGTGTAGCATAAGATAGTATTTTTATAGGATGCTGTCTTCTGTATTTCAACGTCTATTCTCCTTTCATAAAATTGAAAAGCTGATTATTCGTCGCGTGCCCTTATTGCTAATGCCAAAGTGTCGGCAATTTCGTTTGCGTCATCCTTGTTCAAAAACCACAACAGGATGCTTCCGCCAAGTGCGTTCATTTTTAAAAAATTAAAACCTGTGAATTTTGATAATGGGGTGAGCAGGCGGGTATAGTACTGGACCGATTTCACCTTCATTAATTGCTTTTTCTCAAAAAGAACACCAGATTGCTTTGAAATTTCAAAGTCAGAAATATAATAAACCGTCTTTGAAAAGTATAACGGAAGCCAGAATGCCCCGATAATAACAAACAAAGCACAGAATAATATTATTGCTGTGAACATAAGAATAGGATAAGCACTAAGATATACCTTCGCAAGGAAAGAAAAAACTATTGTAAGAAGCAATAAAATTACCTTAAGGATATATAATGAGTTTTTTGACGGATAGTATTTTTTCACAATGATTTTTTCCTTTCTTTAAAATAGGAGGTTATATGCAGAATATTTCAGGAATTATTGAAAAAATAAATAGTGAGATAAATAAGCTTGTTTGGGGAACACCAATGCTTGTTCTCTTGCTTGCTGTGGGAATATATTTCACAATCAGATTGAAGTTTTTTCAGATTATTAAAATCAGGCATATATATAATAACACAGTTAAAACGCTTTTTAAAGGGGAAAACAGTAAAGAGAAAACAGACAAAAAAGGGATATCACAGTTCCAGGCAATATCGACAGCACTTGCTGCTACAATAGGTACAGGAAGTATTGCCGGAGTTGCTACAGCAATCACTATCGGTGGTGCGGGAGCAGTTTTCTGGATGTGGGTCAGTGCCGTTGTCGGTATGATGACAATATATGCTGAAAATGTTCTCGGAATTTATTTTCGAAAGAAAAATGAAAAAGGCGAGTGGACTGGCGGTGCAATGTATTATATTCAGTACGGACTGAATAGCAAGTGGCTTGCTGTACTGTTTTCAATTTTCTGTGTATGTGCGTCATTCGGAATGGGAAATATGGTACAGGCTAATTCCGTTAGCACATCACTTTCACAAACATACTTATTGTCACCAAAGATTACTGGAATTATTATAGCTTTAATAATTGGACTGATTATTTTAGGCGGAATAAAAAGAATAGGCAAGGTTTCTCAGGTTCTTGTGCCTGTTATCTCCATACTATATGTATTAGGAACACTTGTTGTTATTTTCGCAAATATAAAAATAATGCCGACAATTTTTTCAAATATTTTTAAAGAGGCGCTTGGGATTGGTGCTGTTACTGGTGGAATTACA
>CALMXN010000200.1 GCA_937871145.1 uncultured Clostridia bacterium | reverse complement strand
AAAGCACGAAGCGAAGCAATGCAGAAGGCTTCTGAAAATTCCAATGGTGCAATGTGCGCTATAATCGGACAAGCTGCCGATGAAATAGAAAAAATCTGTAGCGAAATTGACGGATATGTTATCCCTGTTAATTACAACTCAGCTGCTCAGACTGTTATTGCCGGTGATGTTAACGCTGTTGACAAGGCAATTGAAATATTTACTGAGAGAAAAGCAAAAGCAATAAAACTTAATGTTTCTTCAGCATTTCATTCAAAATTAATGCAACCCGCATCAGACGAATTCCTTGCTGCTGTAAAAGATTCAGAAGTTACTTTTAATCCTCCAGTATGTGATTTCTATTCAAATCTTACCGGTGGAATACTTGATGATTATTCAGATATGCCTGCATACCTTGCAAAGCATATTGTTTCACCTGTAAAATTCACAAGTGAGCTTAACCTTTTAAATGACAACGGCTACAATAACTATATTGAGCTTGGTCCGAATAAGGTTCTCACTGGGCTTGTTAAGAAAACATTAAAAGGCGTAACAGCCGTAAATATTGAAAATACTGCTACACTCGAAAAGGCATTGAGCTCACTTTTTTCAGAATAGCAGTATCCACTCACTAAAAGGAGTCTTTATTATGATGCGTCAGTTCTGCGTTCTCGGAGAAAGCCTGCCTCATACAATTTCCCCTACTATCCATCAGAGGCTTTTTGAACTTTCAGAAAAAAAAGGCGACTATTCGATTCTCGAGCTTACTCCCGATCAGCTTTTAACTCAAACCGACTTTTTAAAATCCTTCGCAGGATATAATGTTACAATTCCCCATAAGGTAAAAATTATACCATTTATTGATAAGTTGGATGCTTCTGCTAAACGTTACGGAGCAATAAACTGCGTTCATAACATTGATGGTATTTCAACAGGGTACAACACCGACGTAGTCGGCTTCTTGCGTGCCCTTGAATCAGGAGGTGGGAATTTAGGCGGAAAAGTTCTTTTGTTAGGCTGTGGTGGCGCAGGACGTATGATGGCTATTGAGACTGCACTCGCAGATTCAAATCTGACTATTGCAGTGAGAGAAAGCTCAATGAACAAAGCACAGAAGGTTTTAGAGGATATTCTCATTCTAAAGCCTGACGCAAAGGTCACAATAACTTCCTTAAATTCAATTCAGGGAAGTTTCGATCTCCTCATCAATTCAACTCCGGTCGGTATGTATCCGGACACCGATAAATGCCCTGTAAGTGATGAGGTTATCAGAAACTGTAAGTGTGTGTTTGATGCAATTTACAACCCGACGGAAACGTTACTTCTAAAAAAATCAAAAGAGTACGGGGGATGCACCATTAACGGAATGGCAATGCTTGTATGGCAGGCGGTTGCCGCTCACGAAATCTGGGACAATGCAAGTTACACAGCAGAAGAAATAGACTTACTGATAACACAGATGGAGGAATATGTAAAGAGGGTATTTTAATGAATATTTATTTATGTGGTTTTATGGGCTGTGGGAAGACAACAATAGGAAAACTTCTGGCAAGGGAATTTGATTACTCATTCATTGATCTTGATGAATACATTACAAAAAAAACTGGGAAAAGCATTCCTGAAATATTCGAGCAACATGGCGAGCGATACTTCAGAGAGCTTGAATCAACTTCAATTTCTGAACTTACCGACAACAATTCAGTTATCTCAACAGGTGGCGGTGCTCTTGTCAGCATTTCCAATGCAACAAAAGCAAAGCATCACGGAAGAATTATATTTATCAACACTTCCTTTAATATCTGCTATGAGAGAATAGCTGGTGATGAAAAACGTCCTCTTGCAAAAAACAAGTCAAAGGCTGAACTTTATGAGCTATACAAAAAAAGACTGCCATATTACATAACACATTGTGATTATGAGGTGGATGGAAATGATTCCCCTGAGGATATTGTCAGGGATATCAAAAAAATCTTGCAAACAAAATAAAAAATTGCTATAATTTATTTAATGAAGGGGAATTTGATTTCCCCTTTTGTTTTATCATCTGAAAGGAAGTCTTTCTATGGGAACAACAAAATCCAGCAAGGCTAAACAGACTAAAAAGAAGAAAACAACAAAGCCCGCAAAAAAGCGTCAGGGCAATGTTATTTTCTCCCTTGATATAGGTACAAGGACTATCGTCGGTATCATTGCAAAAATGGTTGACGGAGTTTTCACAATAATCGACCATGTTTCTGTTCCACATACAAAAAGAGCAATGATTGACGGACAGATTGAGGATATCAATGCAGTTGCGGGTGTTGTTAATATTGTAAAATCAACACTTGAAGAAAGAAACAACATTCACCTTTCACACGTATGTATTGCCGCTGCTGGACGTGCATTAAAAACGCAACATATCAAGCTTGATATGGAAGTTCCTACCCCTGATGCAATCACTGCCGAAATAGAAAAGACCATTGAAATTGAAGCAGTATCAAAAGCACAGGAAGTTATCGACAAGCAGAAAACCGAAGATGAGGCAGTTTCATTCTATTGCGTTGGTCACAGCGTAGTGAGCTACCTGCTTGACGGTTACCCAATGAAGAGTATTGTCGGTCACAAGGGGAAGTCTGTTACCATAGAAATTATTGCGGCATTCCTCCCGAATATTGTTGTTGAAGGATTATATGCCGTTACTGATTCAAACAAGCTGATAGTTTCAAGCCTTACACTTGAACCTATTGCCGCTATGAATGTAATTGTTCCACCAGAACTAAGGCTTATCAACATTGCATTAGTCGATATCGGCGCTGGAACTTCTGACATTGCAATTTCCAAGAACGGAAGCATAGTATCCTACGCAATGGCTACTATTGCTGGTGATGAAATTACCGAAGACATTATAAAAAAATATCTTGTTGACTTTGATACAGCAGAACAGATGAAATTCTCATCAAAGTCAGATACTATCACATATAAGGACATTCTCGGTGTTGAACAGACTATCGAAGCTAATGACTTCTTCAAGTCAATATATCCGACTGTTGACACACTCGCTGATACAATTGTTAAGAATATTCTTGAAGTAAATGGCGAGGCTCCTGCGGCAGTATTTCTTGTCGGTGGCGGAAGTCAGATACCTGACCTTGCTTATATAATTGCAAAAAAGCTTGATATTCCTGAAGCTCGAGTAGCAGTCGGTGGGCATAACTTTATTAAAAATGTTGTGCTTGGCGGGAATGATATAACAGGCCCTGAATTTGTAACACCTATCGGTATTGGTGTAACATCAACTATTCAGAGCGGGTATGATTTCTCGACAATTATCCTCAATGACAGAAAGTACAGAGTCTTTGACACAAGGAATATGAATATTCTCGACCTGCTTATGGTGGCAGGCTATAAGGCAAGACAGATTATCGGCCACTCAGGCAAGAATCTTTCATTCACACTTAATGGCGAACAGATGCTCTTTAAAGGCGAAATTTCAGTTCCAGCACAGCTTACTTTAAATGGTGAGTCTGCTAGTATTGAAACAAAAATAAAACAGGGTGATGTTGTGAATATTATTCCCGCTACTACGGGAATTTCCGCACAGGCAACAATCTCAGACCTTGCGGGTGATGTTTCACCAAAGCTTATTACCTTTGACGGTGTTCAGTATCCTGTCGGCACAAGTGCTGTTGTCAATGGAAATGTTGTGGACAGCAACTATAAAATTACCAATGGCGATGATATTGTTATTACATCAATCTCAAAGCTTTCTGAGCTCCTTGAAAAGATTGAATTCAACACAACGGGCTATAAATTCCAGAAGGGTAAGGCGATTATCGCTGTTGACAGCTTTTTGAATGACGGAGATGTAATCACCTCACAGAAACTGCCCGAAAAGATTGTTCCCCCAACAGTTGCAAAAAAAGAACCTGAACAAGTGGTTGCACCGACCCCAGTTCCTGAGGTTATTACTCAGGCTCCAATTTCATCAAATACACCTGCTATCAGCATTACCTTAAATGGCATGGAAACAGTTCTTCCTGAAAAAAAGGATACTTCGCCACACGCTTTCCTCGAAGTGTTAACTTTAGTTTCACTTGATTTATCAAACCCACAGGGTAATCTTATTATGAGGATAAACGGACAGAACGCATCCTACACAAGCTTACTTAATAATAATGATAATGTCCAGCTTTACTTTGAATAGCATATCCTGTCATAGTATAAGCATAATATTTATTATCACTTTATAACTGGAGGCTTACTATGAAATTACTGACATTGACTTGTGTTGCTTTATTGATTCTTTCAATGTCAGGATGCTCTGATGAAAACAACTCTACCTCAGATTCTCCTTTATCACAAGTCACAACACCATTTGTTACAACCACTATGCCAGAAACTACAACGACAATAACAACCACCACTCCCACTGCAACCACAACAGCAACGCCGGTTATAGCTCCACCTAAAGGTTCAGTACCAGCCGGATTTGATCCAAAGCTTTTTGTGAGAAATCCAGCATTTGAAAGCAACATAGCTTTTATCGGCGATTCAATATGCTCTGGTTTTAAGGTTTATCCTCATCTACTATTAGCAAATCAGGTTTTTGCCGATAGAAACATAAGAACAGATACAATATTCAATTACACCTTCACCTATAACAACGGAAAGTATTCTATAGTTGATTGCATAAAAGTATCTAAGCCGAAGAACGTTTATATATGGATGGGCTTAAACGGAATAAACTTCACCTCAAAGGAAGCTTACGCAAAGAATATGGTTAACCTTGTTCAGAAGCTCAAAGCAGTAAGCCCACAGACAAAGTTTTTTATAATGTCAATGACCCCTACGACAGCTTCACATTCATGGCACGCAAACGGCAAGATTAAAGAATGCAATGTATACACAGAAAATCTGCTTAAGGCAAACTATCCTGATATTGTGAACATATATAATATCCTCGCCGACAAGAACGGGAATCTCTTATCTGTTTTTGCCGCCGCTGACGGATGTCATCTTAAACCAATAGCTTATACAAGAATTCTTTCATATATGGCTTATGGGAAATAGAAAATAAAAAGAAACAAGCGTTACTTAATTGTAACGCTTGTTTTTTATAGATAATGTTTTATACGTTCCTTGGGATTACAGCCGTCAATAGACAAAACCGTAACCTTATCCCATATTTCTTCTAAGCTACTACCTTGAAAGACCTTGTCCGATGACATATGTTTAAAATCAGAATAATTATAAGCATTCTTACTGTCAGGAGTTAATCCAAACCAAAATACATCTTCATTAGTACATTGATTTGGCATTTTCCCCATCCAGCATTCATAAAACTGTTCGCATCCGTCAATGCAAAACTCAATTTCTATACAGAATTTCCCTTTTAAATCAGTGTTAAGACATTTACTTATGTCATTAAATGTAATCATCTCATTACCCTAAAATAAGCTTTCCTAAGTTATCCACAGTATCGCAGATATAATCTGCTCCGGCTTTTTCAAATTCTTCTCTGTTGCCAAAGCCATAAAGGATACCGATTGATTCAATATTGTTTGCCTTAGCTCCATATATATCGTGTTCACGGTCCCCAATCATAACAACCTGAGATAAATCTGTTATATTCATCTCTTGTAAGGCGTATTCGATTACCTCGGCCTTAGTATCTCTCTCGCCTTTTAATGTACTTCCCGCCATAAAGGAAAAATACTGTGTCAGGTCAAAATAATCAATTATTTTTTCAGAAAATTCAATAGGCTTTGATGTGGCAAGGATAATTTCACTGCCACTTTTTTTAAGTGTATCAAGCAGTTCTGGAATTCCCTCATACAGATCATTTTCATATAAGCCTTTTGTTGAAAATCTTTCTCTGTATTTTTTAACAGCCTGTGCTGCTTTTTCGTCATCAAATCCATAATACTCTTTAAAAGCCCATGTAAGAGGCGGACCGATAAACCTCTTCAGATTTTTCTGATTTTCGTCAATTCCAAATGATGCAAGTGAGTACTGAACAGATTTTGTTATTCCCTCATATGAGATCGGAAGAGCGTCGTGTA
>CALMXN010000199.1 GCA_937871145.1 uncultured Clostridia bacterium | reverse complement strand
TTTATGTCATTTCTTGTCTTGATACAAGAAATGACGAAAGAAAATCAAGTCAAATTCTCAGACACGTTTCGCTCACGCTCAACAACTCGAATTTGACATTCGCACTCTGACGCCGACTTTTGAGTGACGGTCGCTCAATCAACCAGTAAAGTTTGTTTTTCTATTAATAGTTTGTATGTGGTTGATTTCGTGCTCCGACCTTTTAATACTTTTGATATGTTTAAGTTATTGTGTGCGAAGGGGCGCGGGGGCGAACGCAAAGCCACCGCAGAAAAACTTGCAGAAAACTATTAACTATTTATCGGAGGGTAAAATGTATAAACTAAATCAGGAAAAGGCGCCGATACTTGAAGCCTTGCAGGACTTCAAGAAAATGCGTATTGTTCCTTTTGATGTTCCAGGTCATAAAAGAGGAAAAGGCAACGAAGAGCTTACCGACTTCCTCGGCGAAAAATGTGTTACTGTTGATGTAAACTCAATGAAGCCACTTGATAACCTCTGCCATCCTGTTTCTGTTATAAAAGAAGCAGAAGAACTCGCAGCAGATGCTTTCGGTGCTTCTCATGCCTTTTTTATGGTGAACGGCACAACAAGTGCTGTTCAGGCAATGATTTTATCAGTCTGCAAAAAAGGTGATAAAATAATTTTACCAAGAAATGTGCACAGAAGTGCTATTAACTCGCTCATACTTTGTGGTGCTGTTCCAGTTTATATTAACCCACAGACAAATAATGAGCTTGGAATTGCTCTTGGAATGGCACTAAGCGACGTTGAAAATGCTATAAAGGAAAATCCTGATGCTGTTGCGGTTTTCGTGAATAACCCGACATACTACGGGATATGCTCAAACCTTAAAGCAATAACAAAGCTTGCGCACGAGAACAATATGAAGGTGCTTGTTGATGAAGCACACGGGACGCATTTTTATTTCAGTGATAAGCTCCCTGCTTCTGCAATGAGCGTTGGCGCTGATATGGCATCGGTGAGTATGCACAAGTCAGGTGGTTCACTTACTCAAAGCTCATTTTTGCTGTGTGGCGAGAACATCAATCCAAACTATGTAAGACAGATTATAAATCTCACTCAGACCACAAGCGGTTCTTACCTTCTCCTTTCAAGTCTTGATATTTCAAGACGGAATCTTGCTCTTGATGGGAAAGATATTTTTGACAAGGTCATTGATTTTGCTGAATATGCAAGAGAAGAAATCAACAACATCGGTGACTACTACGCTTATTCAAAAGAGCTGATAAACGGTGATTCCGTTTTTGATTTCGATATTACAAAACTTTCAATAAATACCCTGAACATTGGACTTGCAGGAATTGAAGTATATGACCTTCTCCGTGATGAATATGATATTCAGGTTGAATTCGGCGACATCGGTAATATTCTTGCTTATATTTCTGTCGGTGACAGGCACAAGGATATTGAACGTCTTGTGAGTGCATTATCCGAAATAAGAAGACTTTATAAAAAAGACAAGACTGGTATGATGAAGCACGAATATATAAATCCAAAGGTTGTACTTGCTCCGCAAAAGGCTTTCTATTCAGAAAAAACTCCAGTACTGATTGAGGATAGCGTGGGCAAGATATGCACTGAATTTGTTATGTGCTATCCACCTGGAATTCCTATTCTTGCACCAGGTGAAGAAGTAACATCAGAAATAATTGATTATATTATATACGCAAAAGAAAAGGGCTGTTTTATGACGGGCCCTGAAGATATGAACATTGAATATATTAATGTTCTGAAGGGGGGATTTTAGTTGGAGCTTTGGTTTTCAGAAAAGCATACTAAAAACTGCAAATTTTCTATAAAGGTTGACAAACAGATTTATTCAGCACAGAGTGAATTCCAGCGCATTGATGTTTTTGAGTCAAAGGAATTCGGAAGATTTCTGACATTGGACGGATATATGATGCTCACAGAAAAGGATGAATTTATCTATCACGAGATGATTACTCACGTGCCAATGGCTGTTCACCCTAATGTTAAAAATGTTCTTGTAATCGGTGCCGGTGACGGTGGCGTTGCAAGAGAGCTGACACGCTATGCAACAATTGAAAACATTGATATTGTTGAAATTGATGAAATGGTTGTTGATGTGTGCAGAAAGTACCTGATGCAGACTGCCTGTGGCTTTGACGATAAGAGAGTTAATCTTTACTTTCAGGATGGCTTAAAGTTCATCAGAAAATGTGAGGATAAATACGACCTTATTATTGTTGACTCAACCGATCCTTTCGGTCCAGGCGAAGGACTCTTCACAAAAGAATTCTACGGGAACTGCTTTAAGGCACTTAAAGAAGACGGCATTATGGTCAATCAGCACGAAAGCCCATTCTATGAAGATGATGCTATTGCAATGCAAAGGGCACACAAAAGGATTGTTGAATCCTTTAATATAAGCCGTGTATATCAGGCTCATATCCCGACATATCCGTCAGGACACTGGCTGTTTGGCTTTGCTTCAAAAAAATATCACCCTGTCGGTGATTTAAAGGCAAAGGAATGGGATCAGCTTGCACTCAAGACAAGATATTATAATACGAATCTGCACAAGGGGGCATTCTACCTCCCGAATTATGTTGAGGAGCTTTTAAAAGATGTTGAATAGAAATATTGAAAACTTCATCGGTTGCGACAAGGAGTATAATGAAGCTGATATCGTGATTTTCGGGGCACCGTTTGACTCAACCACCTCATACCGCCCAGGAACACGTTTTGCAAGTAAAGTTATGCGGTCTGAATCCTTCGGGCTTGAAACCTACTCCCCATATCAGGATAAGGACTTGTGCGACATTAATGTTTTTGACGGTGGTGACCTTGAACTGCCTTTTGGGAACACACAAAGGGTTCTTGATGAGATTTCCGATATGACAAAAGGTATTCTTGACGACAATAAAACCCCTGTAATGATTGGTGGCGAGCATTTAGTCACTCTTGGAAGTATCAGAGAAGTCGCTAAAAAATATCCTGACCTTTGCATTATTCATTTTGATGCTCATACTGACCTTCGTGATGACTATTTAGGGGAAAAACTTTCCCACGCAACAGTAATAAGACGTTGTCACGATATTTTAGGTGACAATCGTATTTTTCAGTTTGGAATTAGAAGTGGCGAGAAATTTGAATTCGAATTTGCTTTAGATCATAATTTTATCAACAAATTCGACTTGAACGGACTTGAAGAAGTTATAAAGAAGCTTGCTGACAAGCCAGTTTACTTTACACTTGACCTTGATGTCCTTGACCCGTCGGTTTTCTGCGGAACAGGTACGCCTGAGGCTGGCGGTATTACATTTATGGATTTACTGAATGCAATTATTAAAATTGGTAATCTTAATATCGTCGGCGCTGATGTTAATGAACTAAGCCCAGTGTATGACCAGAGTGGTGCTTCAACAGCAGTAGCCTGCAAAGTTTTAAGAGAATTATTATTATCAATCAGCAAATAAAAGGAGGATTATGATAAATGGGAAAATGTCTTATAATAGGTTGTGGAGGAGTAGCTTCTGTTGCTATTAACAAGTGCTGTCAGAACAGCGAAGTTTTTGAGGAAATTATGATAGCAAGCAGAACAAAATCAAAATGTGATGCTCTTAAGGAAAAGCTTGAGAATAAAACCAAAACAATCATTCATACTGCAAAGGTTGACGCTGACAATGTTAATGAACTTGTTGAATTAATAAATAAATTCAAGCCTGATGTTGTGCTGAATTTAGCTCTCCCATATCAGGATTTGACAATAATGGATGCTTGCCTTGCAACAAGAACAGATTATGTTGATACTGCAAACTATGAACCTCTTGATACTGCAAAATTTGAATACAAATGGCAATGGGCATATAGAGAAAAATTCAAAGATGCTGGAATCACTGCACTTCTCGGCAGTGGCTTTGACCCAGGTGTTACAGGAGTTTTTTCAGCATATGCGCTCAAGCATCAGTTTGACGAGATAAACTATATTGATATACTTGACGCCAACGCAGGAGATCACGGTTATCCTTTCGCTACAAACTTTAACCCAGAAATCAACATTCGTGAAGTTACCGCAAAGGGTTCTTACTGGGAGAATGGCAACTGGATTGAAACGCAGCCAATGGAAATCAAAAAGGTTTATAACTTCCCTGAAATCGGTGAAAAGGATATGTATCTTCTTCACCACGAGGAGCTTGAAAGCCTTGCTCTGAACATCACAGGAATTAAGAGAATACGCTTCTTCATGACCTTCGGGCAGAGCTATCTCACACACTTAAAATGCCTTGAAAATGTCGGTATGACTTCCATTGAGCCTATTGAATTTGAGGGCAAGAAAATTGTTCCTCTTCAGTTCTTAAAAGCCGTATTGCCTGACCCTGCTACACTTGGTCCACGCACAAAGGGAAAAACAAATATAGGTTGTATCTTCACAGGTAAAAAGGACGGCAAGGATAAAACTTATTATATTTATAACGTATGTGACCATCAGGAATGCTACAAAGAAGTTGAGTCACAGGCAATTTCCTACACAACAGGTGTACCTGCTATGATTGGTGCAATGATGATTATGACAAAGACATGGGATAAAGCCGGAGTTTATAACATTGAGGAATTTGATCCTGATCCATTTATGGATGCACTCAACAAGTGGGGACTCCCTTGGCAGGAAAGCTTTAACCCTGAAATGGTGGACTAATGATTGAATATACAATTAGAGAAATAAAGACAGAAGAAATACCACTTCTCAAAAACTTTTTATATGAAGCGATTTTTCAAAGAGATGAAAACAATCTTGCCCCATTTGATATTATTCAAAAGCCAGAGCTAAGTGTATATATTGATGATTTCGGAAAGCCGGATGATTACTGTCTTGTTGCTGAGGTTAATGGAAAAATTGTAGGTGCTGTATGGACAAGAATTCTTGCTGGTGATGTAAAAGGATTTGGCAATACCGATAACAGAACCCCTGAATTTGCAATCTCTTTATATAAAGAATTCCGCAACAAAGGTATCGGAACAAAACTTATGCTCAATATGTTACAATTATTGAAAGATAAGGGGTATATACAAACTTCACTTGCTGTTCAAAAGGATAATTATGCAGTCAAAATGTATAAGTCCGTCGGGTTTGAAATAGTGGAAGAATTAACGGAAGAATATCTTATGATATGCAAATTAAATTAATAAACTACTCTTTAAATTCATACAGACAAGGAGAATAAAATGCTTAACTTTGCAATAGATAAACTACCGACGCCTTGTTTTGTTGTTGACGAAAAGCTATTGATTAAAAACCTTGAAAAACTCAAAATTGTTATGGACAAAACGGGCTGTCACATACTTTTAGCACAAAAGTCTTTTTCAATGTTTTCAACCTATCCTCTTATTTCACAATATCTTTGTGGAACAACTGCAAGTGGACTTTATGAAGCAAAGCTCGGGCACGAAATGTTTGAGGGTGAAACTCACATATTCTCCCCTGCCTATAAAGCTGACGAATTGGATGAAATTCTGACAATTTGCGACCATATTATCTTCAACTCATTCTCACAGTGGAATAGGTGTAAAGACAAATGCCTTGCCAGCAAAAAAAGCTTTGGAATAAGAATTAGCCCTGAATGTTCGACACAGGACCACGCAATTTATGACCCTTGCTCGCCTTTTTCACGACTTGGTGTCACAAGAGAAAACTTCCGTGCTGATATGCTTGATGGGATTGACGGACTTCACTTCCATACATTATGTGAGCAGAATTCTGACGCACTTGAAGTTACACTAAAAGCTATTGAAGAAAAGTTCGGCGAATTCCTCCCGCAAATGAAGTGGGTGAATTTCGGTGGCGGGCATCATATAACAAGAGAAGATTATGATGTTGAAAAGCTAATTGAAATAATCAACAACTTTAAAGCAAAGTATAATGTTGAGGTTTATCTTGAGCCTGGTGAAGCAGTTGCACTCAATTCAGGCTTCCTTATAGCAAGTGTAATGGATATCATCGACAACGGGATGAATATTGCTAGATCGGAAGAGCA
>CALMXN010000198.1 GCA_937871145.1 uncultured Clostridia bacterium | reverse complement strand
TCCTACTGTTCGTAGGGTTTTGGTGCGGGTAACAGGACTTGAACCTGCACAGTCTTGCGACTATATGAACCTGAATCATACGCGTCTGCCAATTCCGCCATACCCGCATATATTATATTGAAATTATGTTGTACAATAATGGTCGGAGTAGCGGGAGTTGAACCCACGGCCTCTTGCTCCCGAAGCAAGCGCTCTACCAAACTGAGCCATACCCCGATTGTATATGCTTTATTAATTTCTTTAAAATGATACTATTTATTATATCAAATTTTATGCTGACTTTCAATATGTTTAAAACATTTTTTAAAATATTTTTCGGAGTTTGAATAAGGAATAATATTATGATATACTGTTTAATAGAATTTATTATTAAGGAGAACATATGAAAAAGCACAGGAAAAAAAATTTTTTAGCTTTATTGTTGATTATAATTGTAGTACTAACCGCTGTGATTGGGGGAATTTTTATATATAGCAAATCGGGCAAGAAAAATAAAGATTTATCTTCAATACAGGATTCATCCTCAAAACTCGATTCATCCTCAATAAAGGATTCAAGTAGTGCTGTCGAAAGTAAAAATGATAATGCAATTATGGGATATTCAAATCTGAGTTATTTCAAGAATGAAAATATCAGCAGATATGTAAATTATAAGCAGAAAAACAGTAAGCTTTCATATGAACAGGCTATTCTGTATGTCAATATCGGTCTTGACAGAAGCTATTATACAAATACTTGTCAGGCTGTGAATTATTCAAGTATAACAGTTCTGGTCAATAAATACTCATATCTTCCAAGCACTTATTCACCGACTGATCTCGTGAATATTTCTGCACAGAACAGTACAAGAACAGTTTCCATGCGTAAGGAAGCTGCACAGGCGTTTGAAAAAATGAGCAATGACGCAAGATCAAAGGGTTACATTATAAAAGCTCACAGCACATACAGATCATTTGATCAGCAGAAATCAATTTATAACAGTTATGTGCAGGATGATGGTCAGGCTGCTGCTGATACTTATTCAGCAAGACCAGGCTACAGCGAACATCAAACGGGACTTGTAGCAGATGTAGTCGCATCAAACAGCAATGATATTACCGATTTTGATAAGTATAAGGAAAATAAATACGTCCTTGAAAACGCTCATAAATTCGGGTTTATTGTACGTTATCCAGTAGGGAAGGAGAATATTACAGGCTATAAATCTGAGCCTTGGCATCTTCGATATGTCGGAGTAGAAACTGCAACAAAAATCAAAAACCTTAATATTACCTATGATGAATATTGTGCAAAATTTGAATGTTAATAAAAAAGCACTTCTGAAAAGAAGTGCTTTTATTTATATTAACTTATCAGATACTTTTTATAGTAGCTTAGTATCACATCATAAGCTTCTGGCTTTATATGTATTCCATCGCCGGAGTTATATTCATCTTTGAGTTTTCCCTGGCTGTCTTCAAGAAGACTGTGAATGTTGATATAGAAACAGTCATTGCCAAGCTCTTGAGATATCTGCTTTATCTTTACATTGAATTCATCAACCTTACTGATTTCAAACTCAGCAGAATTAATTGGAGTTATTGAAATAAGTGCAATCTTTGTGTTAGGGCAAAGCTGTCTTAGCTTTTCAATATTTTTTTTATATATTTCATAAAATTCTGATGGACTTTTTCTTAGGTCATTCATACCAAAACTAACGTATAGCATTTTTGGTTTAAAGTTTGAAAGTATATCCTCAAGTTCTTCGTAATCGTCCATATAATAAAGATTATTAGTGAACATTCCTTCTGCTGATAAACCTTTTTTGTGGATAACCTGAGTGACAGGAACTTTATTGTACGTAACATAACCCATAGTGATACTGTCACCAAGGAAAACTACCTGATCAAATTTTGCATCGATTTTTACTTGACTTTCAGCTGTGCTGTTTTCACTGTCATGCCCAAGATCAATAATTTTATTTCCGTCCTGTTTAGTATATACATATACACCGCCTATAGCCAGACTACAGATTATTATTGAAATAAATACTGTAATAAAGTAACGTTTAATAATATCATCTCCAATTTTACTCTACCTTTAATAATACACCACTTTCCAACATATTTCAACACAGAAAAAACGCCAAAAAAACTATAAATTTGGCGTTTTTAATTATAATATATTACGAAAATATTAAATTATTACTGATGATCCTTCGTTCTGATTTCAGCTCTCTTGATTTTTCCACCAAGAGTTTTTGGAAGTTCATCAACAAATTCAATAATTCTTGGATACTTGTAAGGTGCAGTAACCTTCTTAACATAATTCTGAAGTTCTTTTTTAAGTTCATCACTTGGCTTGTATCCGTTAGCGAGAACGATTGTTGCTTTAACAACCTGTCCGCGGATAGGATCAGGAGCAGCAGTGATTGCACATTCAATAACAGCATTATGCTGAATCAATGCACTTTCAACCTCAAAAGGTCCTATACGATAGCCGGAGCATTTGATAACGTCATCGTTTCTTCCAACAAACCAGAAATAACCGTTACTGTCACGCCAAGCAACGTCGCCTGTGTCATAGTATTTTCCACCGATATTTTTTTCTGTCATTTCATCATCCTTGAAATAACCCGTAAAAAGTCCTGTTGGGGGATTATGCTTTACATCCATTACAGCGATTGTACCTTCATCACCGTCTTCACATTTATTACCCTCAGCGTCAACAAGCTGAATGTCATATAAAGGTGAAGGCTTTCCTGTTGAACCTGGGATAGGATCAAACCACTGGAAGTTTGCGAGCATTACTGTGCTTTCACTCTGACCGAAGCCTTCACAAAGCTTCAGACCAGTGAGGTTATACCACTTTTTAAAAACTTCAGGGTTAAGTGGTTCACCAGCAATACAACAGTGCTTGATACAGGAAAGGTCAAACTTTGTTATATCTTCCTGTAACATAAATCTGAACATTGTCGGTGGTGCGCAGAAGGTAGTTACCTTGTGCTTTGTAATCATTTTTAAAAGGTTTAACGGAACAAACTTATCCATATCATAAGCAAATATAACAGCACCGCATATCCATTGACCATAAATCTTTCCCCAGCCGAATTTAGCCCAGCCGGAATCAGATACGCTCATATGAAGTTTGTTTTCCTGAACCTGTTGCCAGTATTTTGCGGTAACAATATGACCAAGAGGGTATGAGAAGTTGTGCTGTACCATTTTTGGCATACCAGTTGTACCTGATGTGAAGTAAACGAGCATAGTATCATCCCATTTGTTAGCTTCATTGCCAGTCGGTCTCTCGAATGTATCAGGGAATTTTGCTACTTCATCATTTAAGTCAAGCCATCCATCACGCTTGTCAACAACAAGAATTCTGTTCTTAAGTGTTGTTGTTTCCTTTATTGCTTCATCAACCTGTGTAAGAACAAACTCATCATTAACACAGATAATTGTGCATATTCCGGCAGCATTTGCTCTATAAACAATATCTTTTTTTGTAAGCTGTAGTGAACCAGGTATAAGTACAGCGCCAATCTTATGTAAAGCAGTAGCACATATCCAGTATTCCCAGCGCCTTCTGAGAATCAACATTACGACTGAGCCTTTTTTT
>CALMXN010000197.1 GCA_937871145.1 uncultured Clostridia bacterium | reverse complement strand
TGTACTTATTTCAGAATCACATGCAAAACTATCATTTGGAACAAATCCTATTCCTTCTTTGATAGAACCGATTATTTTACCCATTTTTGTGTGTCGTTTACCGTCTTCGCCTTTAACTGTAGAATATTCGTAGACATAGTAATTATTTGAAATACGCTTAACCATAGTTCCTGTTGGTTTATGTTTGCGTATAGATTCTGGTACTGAATAATTTCCCATAAAAAGCGCTCCTCTGTATACCTAATATATACCTAAATTATATCATGTTTTTGGAGGCTTTTCAATAGAAATTATAGACAAAAAACTGCATTAAACGTTGTAACTACGCGTTTTGACAGGATAGTTAACATAAACTATTATAGAAGCAATAACAATTGCATACCTAAAAAACACAAATGTCGTGATTAGTATGAAAACCATTTATGTTATGTATATGGCGTTAATTTTTAGCTTTAATACAATTTTTGACAACAAAAGCTTGATTTATTTGTGAAAAAACAGTATAATATTATATTGAGTTATTATAAGTTTAGTAAATTTGAACTAAATACATATTTCAAAAATATTTTTACATTAAATATTTTATAACTGTAAGTAAAATTCGTAATTCAGGAATTATGTAGTATATAATGGGGATTTGATGATGATAACACAAAACTATAGTTCAGGATTAGTATCAGAATCGTATTGGTTAATTGAGTTTAAAGATTATCTTAAATTAAAAAGAGACAAACTTACTGACACTGAAATTAAAGCTAAAATTATACAGAATAATATTTTTGGAGCACCAAATGAATACAGAGCAAAACGAATTTATGGATACATTAAGCGTAGAGCCGATTCTCTTGACGAAAACGCAATAGAACTATTTTTCAATTCAGATTTATCAATGCAAAGATTATTTAATCTTGTTTGTATATTAAGAAATAGTCGCATATTTTTTGAATTTATTAATGAAGTATATAGAGAAAAAATTATTCTTGGAATTGATAC
The DNA here is from genome assembly GCA_937871145.1 of uncultured Clostridia bacterium. Classification (GTDB taxonomy): domain Bacteria; phylum Bacillota; class Clostridia; order Oscillospirales; family Ruminococcaceae; genus SZUA-444. The sequence goes on along the minus strand of CALMXN010000197.1, from coordinate 4,014 downwards.
TATTGAGCCATCAGATATTAGAATATTTTTTAATAACAAGATAGTTCAGAGTGAAGTAATTGCTGAATGGAAAGAGCCCACAAGAAAACGAATTCAAGGCTCATTTATGACAATATTAACAGAATCAAATTTATTGATTGAGCGTGACAATAAAAAGCTTATCAATCCGCCAATTATTGACACTCTTTTTGAAAAATATCTTGAAACTAATGGTGAAGCTGATATTATTAAAGCTATGACGGGAGCGTATTAATATGACCTTATTAGAACAAAGATTAGATAGGCTTGAAGAAGAGATTAAAAAAACTTCATTTAGACAAAACAAAGGTTTAAGCAATGAAGTCGGATACTATATTTTCGATTACCCGGCTGAAGATGAAATAAAAGTCAGGGAAAGAGTTGAAAATATTAAAAATAAAAATGAAAATTCTTCTGATGAATATAATATTCAAGTCTTTGATTTATATGAAATAATGATAGATATTCTTAAAAGTAAAAATCGACTTGAAAAATGCTTTGACATAGAAAAGAAAAATGGATTTGAAAAACTAAGCCACGGCATATCAAATCTTATGCAGGTAAATTCAACTAACGGTCTCATAATCAAATATATCGAAGAACGTCTAAAGGAACGAACCATAGTCTTTGTTACCGGTATTGGAAAATGTTATCCGATATTACGTTCACATACAATACTTAATAATCTTCATATGGTTATTGATTATGTTCCTGTTGTAATGTTCTATCCAGGAAAATATAATGGACAGGAACTCGTTTTGTTTGATGGTGAAATTAAAGATGATAACTACTATAGAGCTTTTAAAATAGTTGACTGAGGAGTAAATGCTATGACAATAAAAAATATATTTGAAAAGAAGATTGATAGAGATATTCGTGGTGTTATTAAAGTTGACAAAGGAATAGGAACAACCGAAACTGAAATATCAGAAAAAGAAGCTCTTGAAAAACAGGAAATTGAAGAATATGTTGTAACTAATGAATTACAGAAGCACTTTGCAACATTCTTCTATAATTACAAAAAAGGAATTGTTGGTAACACAGATAAAATGGGAGTGTGGATTTCAGGCTTCTTTGGAAGCGGTAAATCCCACTTTTTAAAGACACTTGCCCATCTTCTTGCGAATAAAGATATTGCCCAAAAAAAAGCTGTTGATTACTTTAAGGACGGTAATAAAATTTCTGATTCGATGGTTCTTGCAGATATTGAACTTGCAGCAAAGACATCAACAGATGTTATATTGTTTAACGTTGATTCCAAAGGTGAAAGCTCAGGAAAGCAGTCAAAAGATGCTATTGTTAATGTATTTTTAAGAGCATTTAATGAAATGCAAGGCTTTTGTGGCTCTGAGCCCTTTATTGCAGACCTAGAGCGAAGGCTTGTTGATGAAGGGAAATATGAAGAGTTCATATCTATCTTTGAGAATGGGACTGGATCATCTTGGATAGAAGAAAGAAACTCTCCTATTTTCATTCAAGACGAACTCTGCTCTTCGCTGTCAAATGTTGGTGTTATGAGCGAAGACGCAGCTCGTAATTTCTGCGAAAAAGCTACTGAACCGTATTCTATCAGTATTGAAGATTTCGCTAAAATGGTTCAGACTTACATAAAGAAAAAAGGTAATAATCATCATGTTGTATTTCTTGTAGACGAAATCGGGCAGTATATTGCTGATGACTCTAAGCTTATGCTTAACTTACAAACTGTTACTGAAGATCTAGGAACAGCTTGTAAAGGTAAGGTATGGGTTATTGTAACAAGTCAACAAGATATTGACGCTGTAACAAAAACTAAAGGAAATGATTTTTCCAAAATTCAAGGACGTTTTGACACAAGACTTTCTCTTTCGTCTGCTAATGCAGACGAGGTTATCAAAAAGCGTATTCTTGAAAAAAATGAAATAGGCACACAGAGCCTTCATATTCTATATGATGAAAAGGCCACTGAAATAAAAAATAAAATTGTGTTTAATGACGGAATTGAGAAGAAATTATATTCCGACAGAGTTAACTTTGCATGTGTGTATCCTTTTGTACCTTATCAGTTTAATCTTTCAGGAAGCGTACTTACTGCTATAAGGACATTTAGTTCTTCAGGAAAGCACATGGCAGACGGAGAACGTTCTCTTCTTGCTTTATTTAAAGAGTCTGCTATGAGCGTAAAAGAAGAAGAAATAGGTGCTATAGTTCCATTCCATATGTTCTATGAGCCAATAAGAGAATTTATCGACCACTCACATAGCATTGTTATTAAGAGAGCTTCTGATAACGAATATATAAATCCAAATCATGAAGAAACTTGCTTTACCGTTAATGTACTCAAAGTTTTATTTATGATTAAATATGTCAAGGAGATCAAATCTAATGTTGATAATGTAACCAGTCTTATGGTATCACATGTTAACGAGGACAGGCTTGAACTTAAAAGTAAAGTTGAAGATGCTTTAAAGAGTCTTGTTCGACAGACTTATGTTCAGAAAAGCGGAGAAAATTTTGTTTTCTTAACTAATGAAGAACAGGAAATCAACAGAGCTGTCGAAGCACAGGCTATTGATCCAGCTGAAAAGACAGCAAAAATTTCGGAACTTATCTTTGAGAGTATTTGTGATATTAAGAGATATAAGCATTCTGCTTTAAATGGAAGATATTCTTTCAATATAAATCAGATTGTAGATGATAAGCCTTATAAAGCAAGTCAGACCTACCCAATGTCATTGAAAATTATTACTCCAAACAGTGGTGAATCAACAGATGAAATAACTCTTCGTCTTTTATCAGGTCAGTCAAACAGCGTTGTTGTTGCACTTCCTGATGATCGTGCTTTTCTTGATGAAATCACAATGGCTTTACAGATTGAGAAATTCATAAGAGTTGATTCAACAAATGGCGTTACTAAGTATGAACAGATTAAAGCAGATAAGAAAAATGAGCTTCGTGAACACAACGATAATGCTAAATTATACCTTGAAGAATCTCTTAGTAACGCTGATATATATGTTAATGGCAGCACATTACAGACATCTGCTAAAGACCCAACATCAAAAATAAATGAAGCTATTGGAAAGCTTGTTTCAAACACATATCATAAGCTTACTTATATAGATACCCCTACAAACGAAAATGATATTAATAACATTTTCAGTAAACAAAATCAAATTGCTATTGATGGAATGAACGTTAATCCTAACGTGCTTGCACTTAATGAAATGCGAAAGTACATTAGCAACATTCAGGCACAACACACAAAGGTTTCCTTGAAAACACTTGCAAATCATTTTTATGCAGCACCATATGGCTTCAATGAAGCTGATGTACAATGGCTTGTTGCTAAATTATTCAAAGACGGCGATATAGCTTTATGGATTAACAACGAAGCTGTTACAACGGTTAATAGAACAACTCAGGAGATTATAAAATACATCACTCGAAAAGAATTTCTAGAAAAGCTGATGATTGAAAAGAAAACAAGAGCTGGCGAAAAGCAGATGAAGGCTGCAAAGGAAATATCCAAGGAACTCTTCGGAATTTCAATTGTTTCTGATGACGATGACAGTATTATGGGTGATTTTTTTAGATATGCAAACCAGCTCAAACAAGAAATATATATTCTTCTAGAAAGGTATACACCAACATGCAACTATCCAGGAAAGAAAACTCTTCAGGACGGTAAAAGCCTTTTAAATTCTATTCTTCAGAATCAGTTTACAATAGAATTTTTTAATGCGGTTTATGCCAAGCATGATGATCTTCTTGATTTGGCAGATGATTATGAACCAATAAAAAAATTCTTTAAGGGCGAACAGATAAAGATTTTTGAGCGAGCTGGTCAATATCTTTCTATCTACGAAGAAAGCAAGACCTATATTGCTAACAAAAAAATTGAGGATACTATTGAAAGTATCCAAAAAATTGTTAAATCATCATCTCCATATGGTCAAATTCATCAACTGCCCGATTTACTTAATGAATTTGCAACACTAAACGTTGCACTTCTTA
>CALMXN010000196.1 GCA_937871145.1 uncultured Clostridia bacterium | reverse complement strand
TAGGCTCTTTCCCAAATTACTTGTGCAACAAAATTACTTCCCCCATATATTTCATCACATATTTTTTTAATATTTTCTTGTTCGTGGTCGTCAATTGAAATAAAAATAACCCCATCATCAGTAAGCAAATCCCTTGCAAGCTTTAATCTTGGGTAAATCATATTAAGCCAGTCGGTGTGAAAACGACCGTTTGATTCTGTGTTCTGAAAAAGGCGGTTGCCCTCGTCATCAAACTGTCCGCTGTTTGCAAGATATTCGTCAGCGTCCTGTGCAAAATCATCATTATAAACAAAGTCATTGCCTGTGTTATAAGGCGGATCTATGTAAATCATCTTTATTTTCCCGAGATATGTTTCCTGTAAAAGCTTCAAAACTTCAAGGTTATCACCCTCAATATAGAGATTTTCGGTATTATCAAAATCAACGCTTTCGGATAGAACAGGGCGGAGAGTTTTAGAAATAAGTGAATTTGCAAGCAAAATAGATTTCTTTTTATCAGGCCATGTGAACTGATAGCGTTCCTCCCTGCCCTCAACAACAGTCGTTGAAATTTCCTGCATAAGCACATCTTTATCTATAGCACGGACTATTTCACCGTTTTCATTTATTGTTTCAGTTACTGCATTTGGGAAAAGCTGTGCAAGCTTTGCGAAATTTTCATCAGCTTTGTTGGGGGTGTGCATTTTAAGGTTAGTCATTTGTGGGTTCCTCCTTTATAAGTTTATCATGCCAATTTCTGTTTCAACACTGTCAAGTTTATCACAAATATCTGATAATGAATTATATAGTCCAGTACCCTTTAATTCTTCCAGCTTATCGCAAATATCTTCCAATGAATCCCCATTAGTACCAAGACCAATGCCTTTTAAGCTTGATATTTCAGCACTAACATTATCAAGCTTGCTATCAATTGACGCTAGATAATCACGTATTTCTTCCAAAACTGATACAACTTCCTCCATAACTAAGCCCTCCATTATTTTATTTCTAATAATTTTTTCTGTAAGCTTTGTACTTCCTGCACCATTTCAAATTTTTTCTTTGGTTGAATTTCTGCCCTTGCCTGTTTTTCTAATCTATCAATTTCTTTTTGTAGCTTTTGTCGCTGTTCATCAGCTAAAATCTGTTCATCAAGTGTATTACCACTTTCAATCTGAATACCGCCTATCTGAACTATTATATTTTCCCATACGGTATCAATATTTAAGCCGTTCAGCTGTATTGTGCATTTATTCGATGAAATCCACTCACTTTGAATAAGCTTTGTCCTATATACAGCAAGCTTGAATTTGCCGTCAAACTCAAGAATAAACAAGATGTTTTGCGGTATCAGCTTTGAAAGCTGTGCAATTATATTTTCTGTAAATTCCTTTTTCTTTAGCGAAACAAGCAAAACAAAAAGTGATGAAACATCATTTCCTTTTTCAAGTGTTGTAGTTGTGGGCGAAATCTCATTTACAATCACTATTTTTGAAATTTCTGAATCAAACTTATCCTTTGCAGCTGTATTCATATTGAATTTAGTGTAGATAGCTTTTTTAGGGAGCTGTTTTGTTATTTCTGTTGACTTTGGCAAGCCAAGCATAAGATCGCCTCCATTTTATCGAATGACTAAGAAGCAAATCAGCTCAAAATCGTCTAAGCCTTTTATTTTTTCATCAATAAAGCTTATCTGACTGCCTCCAAGAAAGCTGTCAATATCGCTTTCTTCCTTAACCTCAATTATTGAAGAAATAGCCTGTCCGAGCATTTTTGAAATCTTTGTCATATTACGTCCGTCACGGGTTTCTTTGTTAAACTGGCGATATAATTCCGAAACAAGCTCTGTTTTACCTTTGCAAAGATAACGCATTTTATCAAGCATTGATTTCGGAGAGAGATGGTCGCATATAACTTCACCATCATTTGAAATATAAACCATATAAAACGGATGCAAGCGGTTTTGATTATTTATATTTACACTGTCAGAACGGTTTTTTAATACATAAATTACACCAGCAGGTGTTTCATCTGATGCAGGTGCAACAGAATGAAGTCCAAAAGGAGTTTTATCAATATCGGGATTGTTTTTTATGTATTCAAGTAAATCAAGCCTGAATTCATTTAATCCCAAGTCCATGATAGAAATACCGCTTGACATATCCTCAATATCAACAACTTCTTCCTGCAATCGTTTCAATTGTGATTTACGATATTCAAGGTCTGTTTTTTCACTTTCACTTAAAATATTATCATCACCAGTTGCAGTCATATCAACAATTTTCATTCTTGTTTCAACTTTAGACTTCAAGTCAATGTATTCATCAAGAGTTACATTTGGCCAAAAGTTCACAAGCTGAATGCATTCGTTTTTACTGCCAATACGGTCAATACGTCCAAAACGCTGAATTATACGCACTGGGTTCCAGTGTATATCATAATTTATAAGATAATCACAATCTTGCAGGTTCTGACCTTCTGAAATACAATCCGTTGCGATTAAAATATCTATTGATGTTTTATCATTTGGCATAAGTAAATGCTTATCTTTTGATAACGGCGAAAAACAAGTCAATACCGTATTCATATCAGCTTTATGAAGTTTCGCTGTAGTTTTTCCGTCAACCGAACCCGTAATAATTGCGGTATCCAAACCGAAATTATCTTTAACATATTGACTGACATTTTCATAAAGATAATTTGCAGTATCAGCAAACGCAGTAAAAATAATCACTTTTTTGTTATCTATATTGATAGGACATTCAATTTTGTTTTTAAGAACAGAGAACAATTCTTGTAATTTGCTGTCATGAACAGGAGTAATATCACCGACATTTAGCGTAATTAAATCAAGTATTTCACGGTCTTTGGAAAGATTACCTCTCCACGATTTATAGTCCATATCAGCAAGGTCTATTTTAACTTTACGTCCAAATGAAAACATTTCGTCATTGTTTTGGTCATCGGAATCAAACTCATCCATATCAGTAATATCAATCATATCAAGCTTTAACGAAATGTTTTTACTAAAGCTATCAATGGCTTTAATCGTACTATCAATTAAACCCATAATACGTTTTAATGTTAAATTAAATGAATATACCGAACTTTCCATACGTTTCATAAGATTGATAGCCATCAACCGACGTATTCCCTGTTCTCTATTCGCTTGTGTAAAACCAACATTAACCTTGTTATCGCCATATAATTCAGCATATTTAGCGACTTTACTACCTAAGATGAAGTGCGATGGGCAATAAATATCAAGATTAAGCTTTGAAATCTGCTCGAATATTTCATTGAAGCTAACAGCTTTCTTTAAATCAGTTAAAGGTGACCTTATTGACATAGGCTTTAATCTAGTTGGGAAAGTACCTATATCTGTTGTATCATAATACTTCTGTATATGTTTACGGGAACGTGCTATTGTAACAGAATCAAGCACTTCAAAAAAATCATAATCAAGCATTTTTAATAAATTCTCAGTTGTTCTGTCGCAGGCATCCCATTTACTCCAAGTGTTAAATGCTCTTTGTGCATTCTTGAATATTTCATCAATAGAACGGTTGGTATTAAGTTTTTCATCAATTATATCTGTATTTCCCTCATAGGCAAGTACAAGCTGATTTTTCAGGTCATTGAATCTATTATTTACGGGCGTTGCTGAAAGCATAAGAACTTTCGTCCGTACACCTCTACGAATAACCCTATTAAGAAGTTTTAAATAACGATTTTCTTTTTCATTATCTTCTCCAGAAATTTTACCGCCGTTACGAAAATTGTGTGACTCATCAATAACAACAAGGTCATACGTTTCCCAACGAAGTCTTGATAAATCTGTTCCATTTGATTCGCCACTGTTCCTGCCTAAATCAGTATGGTAAAGCACCTTGTAATTAAGTCTATCATCTGAAAGAGGGTTATTTACATAGTTATCTCTATATGTATTCCAGTTATTCCCGAGCTTTTTAGGGCAAAGCACAAGCACTGTTTTATTCCTTGTTTCATAATACTTTATTACTGCTAAAGCAGTGAAGGTTTTACCAAGACCAACACTATCTGCAAGTATGCATCCATTATATTTTTCAAGCTTGTTAATTATAGCAAGTGCAGCATC
>CALMXN010000195.1 GCA_937871145.1 uncultured Clostridia bacterium | reverse complement strand
GCTGGCGGAACTTCTGGAACCCTGACTGCGAACCGTAATGCCCAGAAATGCGTTGAGTCCGACAGCGTTCTTTTAGGTGCTGTTGGCGGAGATAAGTGGAATAATGTACCCGGCCATATGCGCCCTGAAAAAGGACTTTTAAGGCTTCGTGCGGGTATGGGAGTATACAGTAACAACCGACCAGCAAAAATCTGGCCTCAGCTCGCAGATGCTTCTCCATTGAAGAAATCTATTGTGGATAAGGGTATTGATTTTATTATTGTAAGAGAACTTATCGGCGGTATTTATTTCGGTGAGCATAAAACTGAAGAAATTGACGGCAAGCCAACTGCTATTGATATTCTGACTTATAATGAAGAGGAAATTGAGCGTATCGGCAGAATAGGCTTTGAAACAGCACGAAAGAGAAGAAATAAGCTTTGTTCAGTTGAAAAGAGCAATGTTCTTGATTCAAGCCGCCTTTGGAAGAAGGTTATGCACGCTCTTGCTGAGGAATACCCTGACGTAGAACTTTCTGATATGCTTGTTGATAACTGTGCAATGCAGATTGTAAAAAACCCGTCACAGTTTGATGTTGTGGTTACCGAAAATATGTTCGGCGATATTCTTTCTGATGAAGCGTCAATGATTACTGGCTCTATCGGAATGATTCCGTCTTCAAGCTTAGGTGCTACCACCTGTGGACTGTATGAGCCTATCCACGGTTCGGCTCCTGATATCGCAGGGAAAGATATTGCCAATCCAATTGGCACTATACTTTCGGCGGCTATGATGCTTCGATTCAGCTTTGATATGCAAAAGGAGGCTGACGCTATTGAAAACGCAGTTTCTGAATATCTTGACGAAGGCTATCGCACTGCTGATATTATGAGCGAAGGGAAAACCTTGGTTGGTTGTAAAAAATGCGGTGAAATAATTACAAATAATTTGAGAAGGGCGCAATTTTAAACTGATTAATGTAAGTAGATAAATAAAAACCGACAGGCATATGGCTTGTCGGTTTTACTATTATTCATTCACAGTAGCGGGTATATGTTCGGAAATAATCTTTGTAAGATAATTTATAACTTTTTTTCGTGTTATAATACCCACAAAATAATTTCTGCTGTCGACAACAGGAACAAAGTTAAAATCGGTAATTCTTGAAATAAGCTCATCAGCTGAAGCGTTGATGTTAACAGGTGGATTTGAGCCTGCGCTGATTATTTCTTTTATTCTTATGTTTTCAAAATCCTTGATTGAGTAGTTATCACTCTCTAAAATATATGTCAGGAACTCCTTATCCCTGATGATACCATAATAGCTTCCATCGTCATTAAGAACAGGAACAGCTGTATATTTGTGAATTCTGAACTGTTCAAGGCCTTGTCTGACGGAATCGTTACTGTATAAAAAAGAAAGCTCACACTTCGGGTTAAGAAGCATTGCAATATTCATAATATCCCTCACTTAAAAATATTCTTGTATCTATTATATAGCAGATTGAGCAATAAATAAAGTGAATTTTGCCATTTAATTATTATCAAATTATTTGTGTGCAAAAATTTTTAAAATCTCTTGACAAAGGAATAATTATACGTTAAAATAAATTCATACTAAAAAGATAGGAATAATAATAAATAAGAAAGAGGTGCATTCACTTGTATTCAATAGTTTTCAAAATGTTAAGACACAACTTCAGAAACGGGCGAATGTGCCGTTGTAAGTAACCAACAAAACCAATACTAAATTTAAATTATGAAAGAGGTAACTTACAATGAGTAACAGAAAATATAAATTTGAAACATTACAGCTCCACGTTGGACAGGAAAGTGCTGATTCAGCATCTGATTCAAGAGCAGTACCAATATATCAGACAACATCATATGTCTTTAAAAACTCAGCACACGCAGCAGCACGATTCAATCTCACTGATGCAGGTAATATCTACGGAAGACTGACAAACTCAACACAGGATGTTTTTGAAAAGAGAATTGCCGCTCTTGAGGGTGGCGTAGCAGCCTTGGGCGTTGCATCAGGCGCAGCAGCTATAACATACACATTTTTAAATCTTGCAAAAGCTGGTGACAATATTGTGTCAGCACAGACTATTTATGGTGGAACATACAACCTCCTTGCACATACTCTCCCTGAATACGGAATCACTGCTACATTTGTAAATCCAGACGAAGAAGGCGCTTTTGAAAAAGCAATAGACGACAAGACAAAGGCAATTTTTATTGAAACAATCGGCAACCCGAATGCCACACTTATTGATATTGAAGCAGTTGCAGAAATTGCACATAAGCACAATATTCCACTTGTTGTGGATAATACATTTGCTACACCTTATCTTGTAAGACCTTTTGAATATGGTGCTGATATTGTCATTCACTCTGCAACAAAATTCATCGGTGGTCACGGAACTGCTATTGGTGGAGTAATTGTTGACAGCGGAAAGTTTGATTGGGAAGCTTCAGGAAAATTCCCGTCACTTGTTGAACCTAATCCAAGTTATCACGGAATAAGCTTCACAAAAGCAGTCGGACCAGCAGCATTCATAGTAAGAATAAGAGCAATACTCCTCAGAGATACAGGAGCAACAATAGCACCACTTCACGCATTTCTGTTCCTTCAGGGGCTTGAAACT
>CALMXN010000194.1 GCA_937871145.1 uncultured Clostridia bacterium | reverse complement strand
ATAAGCAACAGCTGGTGTTGGAGTTACGCCAAGAATATGAGCGTCTGCACCAACAGAGCACATACCAGCTACTAATGCTGCCTCAAGAATATCTGATGAAATTCGTGTATCTTTCCCCACAAGAATACGCGGCTTGTGGTGTGTTGTTTTTGTAAGTACAAGTGCCGATGCACGTCCTATCTGCATTGCCATTTCGCAAGTAAGCTCAGTTATAGCAACTCCTCTTGCACCATCTGTTCCGAATAATCTACCCATTTATTATGTCCCCTCCATAATTTATTACCATATTAATTTAAATTTGCCTTTATGCTTAATGATTACAAGCCAAACTGGCCGTCCTGTAAAATACCAAGATGCTTGTATGCAAGAGCAGTTGCACATCTTCCGCGAGGTGTTCTTGATAAAAAACCAAGCTGCATAAGATAAGGCTCACATACATCTTCAAGTGTTACAGATTCTTCGCCAATAGCCGAAGCAAGAGTTTCAAGCCCGACTGGCCCTCCGTTATAACCCTTGATTATCATTGTCAGCATTCTCTTGTCAAGACTGTCAAGTCCAAGATCGTCGACTTCCATTCTATCAAGTGCAATTTTTACTATATCTTCTGTAATTTTACCATTTCCCATTACTTCAGCAAAATCACGGACACGCTTTAAAAATCTGTTTGCTATACGAGGAGTTCCTCTCGAACGCTTTGCAAGTTCCATTGCACCTGATTTATCACAAGCAATTCCGAGGATAACTGCACTTCGCATAATAATATCGCAAAGCTCTTCATGGCTGTAAAGCTCAAGTCTTAATATAACACCGAATCGGTCACGCAAAGGACCTGTTAACTGTCCGGCACGGGTTGTTGCACCGACAAGCGTGAACTTTGGCAGGTCAATTCTTATTGAACGTGCCGCTGGGCCTTTTCCTATAATAATATCCAAGGCGTAATCTTCAAGTGCCGGGTAAAGGACTTCTTCTATTGAACGTGAAAGCCTGTGGATTTCGTCAATGAACAGAACGTCATTTTCAGAAAGGTTTGACAAAAGTGCGGCAAGGTCGCCAGGCTTTTCAATTGCTGGTCCTGATGTAATACGGATGTTTACGCCAAGCTCGTGAGCAATAATTGCGGACAATGTGGTTTTTCCAAGACCAGGAGGCCCATATAAAAGGACGTGATCAAGTGGCTCGCCACGGTTCCTTGCGGCTTCAATATATATTGAAAGATTTTCTTTGACTTTTTCTTGTCCGATATACTCGTTCAAAGTTTTAGGACGAAGTGAAAAATCAAAGTCGCTGTCATCTTTAATTTCCTGTGGAGCTACAAGTCGGTTTTCAAGATCAAATTCACTTGTTTCAATCAACTTTATTCCTCCTTTTGTATATAATTTTATATTTTATACTCTATGTATTATCTTCTCTATTAACTTTTTGCAGTCATTTAAGTGAACTATCTGATGTCTTGTTACAGGCATAAGGAAAATTCCCGCTACTGTTTTTTTACCCCAGAAGTCCTTGAGCCATATTGAATCTTCCTGATTTGTGACACAGCCTTCCAAAAGGCACCTGTCAATCTGTGACTGAGTGAACTTTCTTTTCATATCTTTGGTGCTGATTTGGGATATAAGTTCCTTTGTGCGCTTTCCAACTGAATTTCTATATTCAAGTAAAGCTTTTAATTCAAGCCTTTCACTGAATTCTTTTATTTCATCATAAGTCATTGCATTCCCAGTATCAGAAATACTGCTGTTGAGCTCTTTCTTCCATTCACTATTGAATGTCTGAGGTTTATCAAGAATGAAAATACTTGTTGTAATATCCTCAATGCGTGTAATGTGCCATAAATTCCAGGCAACTGTCACACTTTTTGAAATCGGCATAACAGAAAAGTTATTTTGATTTATATTCCAGATAATTTCATCATAGTAAGAATTGCTGTTCTCATAAACCTCTGATGAATGCACTATTGAGTGAAGTTCATGCAATAGCTTTTTCGTATTCTCAATTTCATCAGGTTTTGTAATTATCTTTTTCAGTTCAGTTTGTTTTGGATTCCAGTCAGTTCCGACGCAGAACATAAATTCACTTCCTGTTATTTTACAATCTGCTTGCCATTGCTTTAAGTGCCTGTCTTATCATATTTTCAACTGACATTTCAGGGTCAAGCTTTGAAATAACTGATGTAGCCTCACCCTGTGAATAGCCAAGCACTACAAGTGCAGAAATAGCCTCACCAGAATTTGAGCCTGACATAACAGGTGTAAAATCAAGGTCTGCTCCATTTGTGAGGAGCTGTTGTTCTTTTGTTATTTTATCCTTGAGCTCAAGAACAATTCTCTGCGCAAGCTTCGGACCGATTCCCTTTGTTTTTGTGATACTCTTTGAATCGCCTGTTGCTATAGTCAAGGCAAATTTTTCAGGTGTAATATCTGAAAGTATAGCAAGTGCAGCCTTTGGGCCAACACCTGATACTGTCAACAGCATTTTAAAGCAGTTCAGCTCCTGTGAGGTTGCAAAGCCGAAAAGCTCGACGTTATCCTCGCGGACGTGGAGATATGTAAGCAATGTTGCTTTTGTTCCAACAGAACCAAGCTGTGACAATGTTGAATATGTTGTACGGCAGGCATATCCGACTCCACCGCATTCAATTACTGCGAGTGAAGGTTCTTTATGAATAAGCTCACCTTTAACACTGTATATCATCGATTATTCTCCTTTTAAAAGCTTCTGTGCAAAATTAGAATGTGCAGTATGCCCATGACATATTGCAAGAGCAAGCGCATCAGCAGTATCATCAGGCTTTGGCACTTCACGAAGATTTAAAATCTGACGTGTAAGCTCCTGAACCTGTTTCTTTTCGGCACGTCCATAACCAACAACTGATTGTTTAACCTGAAGAGGTGTATATTCAGCAATGTCAAGGTTATGCTGTGTGGCACAGAGTGAAATTACTCCCCTTGCCTGTGCAACATCAATTACAGTTTTCTGGTTTGTGTTGAAAAACAGTTTTTCAATCGCCATAGTTTCAGGCTTGTATTTTTCAAGGACATATGAAAGGTCATCATATATGATTTTGAGCCTTTGATCAAAAGGTTCGCCAGCCTGTGTGGTTATTGCACCAAAATCAATAACGCTGAACTTGTTACCCGTATATTCAAGAACCCCAAAGCCAACTATTGCATATCCAGGGTCTATTCCAATAATACGCATATCATCAGCCTTTCATTTTAAGGTATAATTCGTCATTTTATTAACGATTTATTATAGCATATCTATAGTTTTTTTGCAAGCAAAAGGTTGTTTTTATCCACTCTTTTATGTATAATAAAATAAGTATTATAAACTGGTTATAATAGAAGGATGTGAAGGAATGTCACTTGAAAATTTAAGAGAAAAAATCAATCAGATAGATGAAAAACTTCTTGATTTATTTATAAAAAGACTGCAGATAAGCAGAGAGGTCGCTTTGTATAAACAAGAGCATAATCTCCCTGTTTTTCAGGCAGGAAGAGAAGATCAGATTATTGAAAAAGTCAGAGATAATTCCCCTGATGAATTTAAAAACAGTTCTGAAGTGCTTTTTAAAAATATTATGGACATCAGCAAATGCCGTCAGCAACAGGAAATTTATAAAGACAGCCCTCAAATCAAGGGTAAAACATTCCCACCGGAAGCATCCTATAAGGTTGGCTGTCAGGGTACAAGTGGTGCATATTCTCATATTGCTTCATTAAAGCTCTTCCCTGAAAGTGATGTTCACTTCTTTAAAAGCTTTGAAGATGTTTTTGAGGCTGTGCAGAATGGTGAAATTGATTTTGGTATACTACCTATTCAGAATTCCACTGCGGGCTGCGTTTCAATGACATATGATCTTATGAAAAAATATAATTTCTATATAGCTTCAGGTGTTGCGGTAAAGGTTTCACATTGCTTATGTGCAAAAAAAGGTATCAATTTCTGCGAAATTAAAGAGGTTTATTCACACGAACAAGCACTTGCACAATGCTCTGATTTTATAAAAGAACATCAATTTACCCCTGTAAAATATGCAAATACTGCTCTTGCGGGAGAATTTGTTTTAAATAGTGATGAGAAGATTGCTGCAATATGCTCAGAAGAATACGCTAAAATGTCAGGACTTGAAATTCTTTCTGATAATATCACAAATGTAAATGAAAACTATACCCGTTTTATCTGTATTTCAAAGGACATTTATATTTCAGAAAATGCAGATATTATTTCTGTTTCACTTTCATTATCTCATACTCCTGGTGCATTATACAGACTTCTTACGAAGTTTTCAGTAATCGGCTTAAACCTTCTGAGAATTGAAAGTAAGCCTATTGCAAGTAAGGACTTCGATGTAGTTTTCTATCTTGATTTTGA
>CALMXN010000193.1 GCA_937871145.1 uncultured Clostridia bacterium | reverse complement strand
AGTAACAACTTCTTATACAGGTAAAGGAACTTATCTTCTTGCTGATAAAAGTGTCAGTCAACAAATGCGGGATCCTAAATAACTATATAAAGGCTGTCTGAAAAAGGCAGCCTTTTTTTATTTTAATATTTTTCTAAAATAAGTAGTATATTTTAACTTCGTTTTTGCCAAACTATACTTGTAATTCTAAGAAGGGGTGAGAATATGAAAAAACGAGATAAATTTCTACTTGTTTTTGTAGTTTTGTTTGGACTTGGCTGTATGATTGCACCAAGATTATTTGTTGCAACACTTCCAAAGGTAAACGTGACACATTTAAAACAGATCGAGTACTTAAACTATGTGAGTGCATCAGGTGTGATAGAACAAAGGAACAAGCAACAGATAAAATCACAGTTCCCGCTGATAGTTTCTGAAGTTCTTGTAGATACAGGGGATAAGGTTAAGAAAGGACAGCCAGTAATTAAGGTCGACAGGGATCAGACAGCACAGAAAATTTTAGAAACAACAAGTTTAGCAACAATGGCTGATAACTCGACAGAGAATATAATGACTTCATATAAGGATATATACGATAAAGTTCCGGCACAGGTTACATCAAGCTTTGACGGTGTAATCGAAACGGTTTCTGTAACAACTGGTGATTTTGTTGCACAGGACTGTACAATAGCATCTATGGTAAGTGGAGAGGATCTTATTGTAAATATCCAGGTACCAGAAAACAAGATATCAAAGGTTGCACTTGGCCAGAAGGCTGAAATTTCAGGTGAGGGCTTTGAAGACGGCAAGTATAAGGGAGTCGTTTCTTCAATAAGTCCGTCAGCACGAAAAGCTATTGTCGGAAACAGTCAGGAAACTGTAATTGATGTACTTGTAAAAATAAGTAACCCTGATCAAAAGATAAAGTGTGGTTTTTCGGCAAAGGCAGACATTATTATTGACGCGCCATGTAAAGTTGCGGTAGTGCCTTATGAAGCCTTACTTCAGGAAGTTGACGGAAGAGAATATGTCTACGTTGTGGAAAATGGCGTGACTGTAAAAAGATATATAACAACAAATAAAGAGCTGAGCGACGGTATTGAAGTAAAATCAGGTCTTACTCCGAATGATTATATAATAAAAGATGCTGAAAAAGTCAAGAAAAGTGGTACGCTTGTCAAGATTGCAGATTAGGGTGGAATATAAATGCTTGAATGTGTTAAAAAAGGAATGTCGGATCTTTTCAGAAACAAGCTCAGGGCAATTCTGACTATAGGTGGAATTTTTATAGGAGTAATGTCTGTCGTAATTATTTCATCAATTGGAGAAATGGGGAAGCACACTGTTGACAGAGAGCTTGTTAAAATGGGAATGGACAGCATTATAGTTTCTGGTGAAAAGAATAACGAAATGGGTTTGTGCAGAAATGACCTTCAGGCAATAAAATCCATGCGTGATGTTTCAAATGCAATGCCGTTGATGTATCTAATGTCAGAAACAGAAATACTCGACAAGAAAAATGAGTGTATGATATGGGGCGTAAATCAGGATGCTGATAATGTAATTGAACTTGATACTATTTATGGCAGACAGATTAACAAGGGTGATGTTGCTTCAGATGCAAAGGTTTGCGTTATTGACGAAAAGATAGCCATAGATAATTATAAAAGGTCAAATATAGTTGGCAAGAAGATAACATTATATATAAATGATCTTCCGGAAGAATTTACTGTTATCGGAGTAGTAAAAAATGGTGTAAATGTTCTTCAGAATATGCTCGGTGGAATAATCCCAAACTTTGTATATGTTCCATACTCAACAATGGCAGAGATATCAAATCAGAATTATTATGATGAGATTGTTGTAAAGCTCAGGAACGGGCAGAGCAATCCTGATATCAACAACGATATTGAGAAGGCACTTATAAACTGGCGACTTGCACCAACTGAACTTAGGATAGAAAACCTTTTGAAGCAGAAAAATCAGTTAAATGATGTTCTTGGAATTGTCACAATAATTTTATCGGCTATAGCGGGAATTTCACTTGTTGTTTCTGGTCTGTCAATTATGACAGTAATGCTTGTTTCCGTAAATGAGCGAACGCGTGAGATAGGGATAAAAAAATCAATAGGAGCATCCAATAAGGATATTCTTGCAGAATTTCTAATAGAATCTGTGCTGATAACACTGATAGGTGGAATATTGGGCGTTCTCGGCGGACTTCTGTTATCCCTTATAGGCTGTTCAATATTCGGGCTTGTCCTTAATATTGACATATTTATGATTTTGGGAATTCTTACTCTATCTGTTGTTATAGGCTTGATTTTCGGAGTATATCCGGCATACAGAGCATCAAGACTTCATCCTGTTGAGGCATTAAGATACGAATAAATGAACTAAAATCTCGTAGACATTTGTCTACGAGATTTTATGTTGCGATTATTGCAGAATAATTAGCATCCGCAACCGTCGTTGCAACAGCCGTTGTTGCCAAATCCAAATCCGTTTCCGCAACAGCAGAAGATAATAAGGACAAGTATGATGATCCACCAGCATCCACCGAAGCCGCTTCCACAACCATTACCGCATCCACACATAAATAGCACTCCTTTAAATAATGTATTGTAAAACGCAACCATGAAGAAACCTTATTGTGTCTCTTCTGTTTTGTTTTATAGTATAGTTTATGGAAAAGGGATAAAAGTGTTACATAAATTTTCTTAAAGAATACTTGTATATTTTTAAAAAATAAATTCCATTTAAGCGGCAGAATCATAAACTAATAGTAAGAAATTTTGCAGGAACTGTTTAATCTGCATTAAACTGGCAAAATTCTATATGACTGAAATAGTATAAGCTAATTATTTCATATAATTAATGTGAAAAGATGAACGCAGATAAGAGCTACCATTCTATATACATTGATTATGATTACCTTGCCATCTTTTTTACAGTGGCAGAACGGAGATATAAATGTATAATTTTAATCTTGAGAACTTCACTTATAAAGCAAGCGCAGCTGTTAACAGAGCCTTTACTCTTGCGGGTGAACTTGGTCATACTTATGTTGGAAGTGAACATCTGCTTCTTGGTATACTTGACGAGGGGACTTCAACAGCATACACAATTCTTAATAAGAATGAGGTAAGTATAACTCAGGTTCAGGCGAGAATAATTGAAACAATAGGAAAGGGTGATCCAAGTGTTCTTAATGCGGATGCGCTGACGCCTACTGCAAAAAAAATCCTGAGCAATGCCATAAGACTTTCACAGAGTCTTGACTGTAAGTTTGTCGGCAGTGAGCATCTTTTAATGTCTCTTGTGAGGGAATCAAACTCCTGTGCTAACAGTATATTGCGTGACCTTGATATAAGTATCACTAAAATTTATAATGATTGTTCAAGCATACAGACCAATAACCTCCCGACTATGAAGCAGACAAATAAAAACATCAAACTCCCGAACCTTGAAAAGTACGGCCGAGAACTCACAACAAAGGCAGCTTGTCTGACACTTGACCCTGTTATTGCAAGAGAAAGTGAAATTGAACGCCTTATACAGATTCTTTCAAGGCGTACAAAAAACAATCCTTGTCTTGTCGGTGAGGCGGGCGTTGGTAAAACAGCTATTGTTGAAGGGCTTGCACAGCTCATTATTAAAAATGAAGTACCTGAAAATCTCCAGACAAAGAGAATTTTCGTCCTTGATATAAGCCAGCTTCTCGCTGGAGCAAAATACAGGGGAGATTTTGAGGAACGCCTTAAGAACTGCATTGAAGATGTAGTCAACAACAAGAACATTATTTTATTTATAGATGAGGTTCATACTATCGTTGGTGCAGGAGCAGCAGAAGGTGCTATTGATGCGGCAAACATAATAAAGCCACAGCTTGCACGTGGTGAACTGCAGATTATTGGTGCAACCACATATGAAGAGTATAAGAATTATATAGAAAAAGACAGTGCACTTGAAAGACGTTTTCAGCCTGTTAAGGTCTGTGAGCCGACTGAAGAAAACACAATTAAAATATTAAAGGGTATTGCTCCGAAATATGAGGAACACCACAAGCTGTCTATCCCTGATGAGGCAATAAAAGCAGCAGTTACTTTATCCCAAAGATATCTCCCTGACCGTTTTCTACCTGATAAGGCTATTGACCTTATAGATGAAGCTTGCTCAAGGGTAAGGCTCAAAGCGGGGATGGTCATTGATAATCCAAATAAGCTTTCTGACCTTTTTAATGATTATTTAATGGGAAGCATCTCTAAATCGACCTATACGCAGAAGATTGAAACAGTCAATGGTGAAACAAAAAAATATGGAGTTGTAAAACAAAGTGAAATTACTCCGAATGATATAGCAGAAGTCATTTCTGCATGGACTGGAATTCCTGTAGCAAGCCTTACTGAAGAGGAAAGCAAGCGTCTTTTAACTCTTGAAGACATAATGTCAAAGAGTGTTATCGGTCAGGATGAAGCGATAAAAAGCATTGCCTGTTCAATAAGAAGAAGCCGTGTCGGGCTCAAGGACCCGAACCGACCTATTGGTTCATTTATCTTCCTTGGACCTACAGGCGTGGGAAAAACCGAGCTTTGCAAGGCACTCGCACAATGTCTTTTTGCAAACCGTGATGCTGTTGTGCGACTTGATATGTCAGAGTATATGGAAAAGCATTCAGTATCAAAAATGATAGGTTCGCCTCCTGGCTATGTTGGATATAATGAGGGAGGACAGCTTACAGAAAAAATCCGAAGGAACCCTTATGCAATAGTTTTAATGGATGAAATTGAAAAGGCACACCCTGATGTTTACAATCTTCTTTTACAGATGCTTGAGGACGGTTTTATCACTGATTCGCAGGGCAGAAAGGTTTCATTCAAGAATACTGTTATCATTATGACTTCAAATCTTGGTGCAAAGAAGATTATTGACAAAAAAAATCTCGGCTTCACAGTAGCCGAGTCGAGTGAAAAAAATATGAAAGCCGAGATAATGAGTGAGCTTCGCCAGCAGTTCAAGCCGGAATTTTTGAATCGTATTGACGATACTGTAATCTTCAGGAGTCTTGATAAATCTGATATTGAAAAAATCGGCAGAAAGCTTCTTAATGAGCTTTCTGAACGTATTGAAGCCCTTGAAATAAAAACTGAATTCTCTGATGAGGCTGTTAAGAAAATCGCTGATGACGGCTTTAACACCTCATACGGAGCACGTCCGCTCCGAAGAATAATATCCAAAGAAATTGAAAATCTTCTCTCACAGCAGATTTTAGAGGGCGAGATTGTCAAGGGTGACGAGATAAAGCTTATTGTCGAGGACGGAAAGCTTAAATTCGTCAAGCCGTCACTTATTCAAGCGGAATAGCCGTTGCTTCTCCCCAGAATCTTCTGTGATTATAATCAAAAATATATGTTGAAGGCTCATTATCAAGAGAAAACGGATCAATCGGAAATCTTTCTATATGAATAAGCTTTAAAAGCTGTTTCGGGTCAATGTCTGAGTATTCAGGCAAAAGCTCTGAAACGGCTTTTTGCTTTACTACGAGGTCATAAAGCTCATTATTGTCAAGCATGTTCTTTTCTGCCCAGTCGGGATTTGAACGTGGTCTTTCGTGACAAAGGAAATCAAATTT
>CALMXN010000192.1 GCA_937871145.1 uncultured Clostridia bacterium | reverse complement strand
AAGGAACTCTCAGGCGGTGAATCGCAGACAACAAACAATCGTATGGAGCTTATGGGCGTTATTACAGGACTTAATGCATTAAAGGAGCCTTGCGTGGTAATGCTATACAGCGACAGTAAGTATATAATTGATGCGATAAATAAAGGCTGGGCAAAAAAATGGCGTACCAACAACTGGATTAAATCTGATAAGAAAAAGGCACTCAATATCGACCTTTGGGAACAGTTGCTTGACCTTCTGGATAAGCACGAGGTTACGTTCAACTGGGTAAAAGGTCATGCAGGACATACAGAAAATGAGCGCTGTGATACACTTGCAGTTATGCAACGTGATAAAAATTCTGTATAGCTATTGCAATATACACTAAAAAGGTATATAATAAACTCAAGGATAAAAAATCTTTACATAGTTAAATGAAAGGACGATAAAATTGGATAAACGTTTTGTTTATGCTGATAATGCGGCTACTACAAAAGTATCAGATAAAGCACTCAGCGCTATGCTCCCATACTTTACTGAAAATTATGGTAACGCATCCAGTATGTATAAGCTCGCAAACATATCAGAAAGAGCAATCATAAAAGCAAGAGAACAGGTTGCAGCAGCAATCGGTGCTAAAGCTACTGAAATATATTTCACAAGCGGCGGCTCAGAATCCGACAACTGGGCAATCAAAGGCTGTGCTGAAAACGGCGCAAAAAAAGGCAAGAAGCATATTATTACTTCAGTCTTTGAACATCACGCTGTTCTTCACACCTGTGATGCACTTGCAAAACAGGGGTTTGAAATAACATATATTCCTGTAAATGAAAAAGGACTTGTTAATCCTGCTGATGTTGAAAAAGCAATCAGAGAGGATACCTGTCTTGTTACAATAATGTTTGCAAACAACGAAATCGGTACAATTCAGCCTATTGCTGAAATCGGCGCAATCTGTAAGGAAAAGAAAGTTCCGTTCCATACTGATGCAGTTCAGGCTATAGGTAATGTTGATATCAAAGTCAAGGATATGAACATCGATATGCTTTCACTTTCAGGTCATAAAATTCATGCGCCAAAAGGTATCGGTGCTATCTATATAAGAGCGGGTATCTCACTGCCGAACCTTATCTATGGTGGTGCTCAGGAACGTTCAAAGAGAGCCGGAACAGAAAATGTTCCTTCAATAGTTGCACTTGGAGAAGCTATTACTGACGCAACAGCAAACATATCTGCAAAAGCTGAAAAAGTAACAAAAATGAGAAATCGCCTTATTGACGGAATTTTAAAAATTCCAATGACAAGACTTAACGGTGACAGGGACAAGCGTCTTTGCGGAAACAGCAATACTTCAATTCTTGGTATTGAGGGCGAATTTCTTCTTTTAAACCTTGATGCACAGGGTATTGCCGCTTCATCAGGTTCAGCCTGCACATCAGGTTCACTTGATCCTTCACATGTGCTTCTTGCTTTAGGGCTTCCTCACGAGGTTGCACACGGATCATTAAGACTTACAATAAGTGATGAAACAACAGACGAGGATATTGATTATATTCTTGAAAAGCTTCCACCAATCGTTGAAAAAATCAGAAGTATGTCACCATTGTGGGAAAGAATCCAGAATGGTGAGCTTCACTTCAAATTATAAAACAAAGGAGATAATTACAGTGCTATACAGTGAAAAAGTTATGGACCATTTTGCTAATCCAAGAAATGTCGGTGAGATTGAAAATGCTGACGGTGTCGGCGAAGTTGGAAATGCAAAGTGCGGCGATATTATGAAAATGTACATTAAGGTTGATAATGGAATTATCACCGATGTAAAATTCAAGACATTCGGCTGCGGTGCGGCAGTTGCAACATCATCTATTGCAACAGAAATGATAAAGGGAAAAGCTCTCGAAGAAGCTTTGAAGGTAACAAATAAAGCTGTTATTGAGGCTCTTGATGGACTTCCACCAGCAAAAATTCACTGCTCTGTTCTTGCTGAACAGGCATTGAAGGCTGCTATTTCCGACTACTACAACAAGCAGGGCATTGACCCATTGCCAATAGTAGGTGAAATCGGCGAGTGTGAAGCCTGCCACATGCACGATCACGTATAATTATTTACGCCACTTAAAAAAGTGGCGTATTTTGTGTCCATATATAGTAATTGTTAACAAATTCACATATTATGCCTTGCAGAATGTTCATTTTGTGATATAATAAATTATTATATGTATTTTAGGAGTGTTAGAATGATTGAAATGGATCTTTATAAAATCTGGTGTGATAATGCAACAGAAGACCCTGACCTTATAACTGAACTCAAATCAATTGAAAATGATAAAGAAGCAATTAAAGATAGATTTTATCGTGACCTTGAATTTGGTACAGGTGGTCTTCGTGGCGTAATCGGTGCCGGTGCTTTCAGATTGAATATATATACAATCAGACGTTCAACACAGGGACTTGCTGACTACGTCAATGAGGCTTTCAAGGACGGCAGTGTTGCTATTGCTTATGATTCAAGAATTAAATCTGATGTTTTTGCAAAAGAAGCAGCAAGAGTTCTTGCAGCAAACGGAATAAAAGTGTATATTTATCCTGAGCTTATGCCAACACCAATGCTTTCATTCGCAGTAAGAGAGCTTAAGTGTAATGCGGGTATTGTTGTCACAGCAAGCCATAATCCAGCTAAATATAATGGATATAAGGTTTACGGTTCAGATGGTTGCCAGATGACTCTGGAAGCAGCTGAAATCGTTCTCAATAAAATAAAAGAAGTTGAAATGTTCGGCGGAGCAAAGGTTGAAGATTTCGATACAGCAATGAATAACGGTATGATTGAGTATATCGGTCAGAACGTAATTGACAATTATCTTGCAAATGTTTTAAAGCAGGGTATTCATACAGATATTGTTGCTGAAAGCGGACTCAAGGTTGTTTACACTCCTCTTAACGGAACAGGAAACAAGCCGGTAAGAGCAATACTGAATAAAATCGGCATTAAAGAAATAACAGTTGTTCCTGAGCAGGAGCATCCTGACGGTAACTTCACAACCTGTCCATTCCCAAACCCTGAAATTACTGAGGCTCTTGACCTTGGCTTGAAATTATCAGCAAAAGTCAACCCTGATCTTCTTCTTGCAACTGACCCTGACTGTGACCGTGTGGGAATTGCCGTTCCTTCAGAAAACGGCTACGAATTAATCTCAGGTAATGAAGTAGGAGCATTATTGCTTGAATATATATGTGAGGAAAGAATAAAGCTTGGCACAATGCCAAAGAATCCTATCACAATCAAGACAATAGTTACAACAGACATTGTCAAGAAAATTGCTGAGGCTTACGGCGTTCAGATTATAGAAGTTCTCACAGGCTTCAAGTTCATCGGCGAGCAGATTGGCTGGCTCGAAGAAAAAGGTGAGGAAGACCGCTATATCTTCGGCTTTGAAGAAAGCTACGGTTATCTTGCTGGAAGCTATGTAAGAGATAAGGATGCTGTTGTTGCATCAATGCTTATCTGCGAAATGGCTGCTTTTTACAGAACAAAGGGCATTTCACTTATAAAAGCGCGTGAAAATATGTACAACAAATATGGTGTATATCAGCACAGTCAGAAGAGCTTTATCTGCGAAGGTGCAACAGGTATGCAACGTATGGCTGAGCTTATGAAGATGCTCCGCAGTAATACACCAAAAGAAATCGGCGGACTTAAGGTTCTCACATTTGATGATTATATAACTGGCGAATCAACCGACACAGTAACCGGTAACAAGACAAAACTAACACTTCCTAAGTCAGATGTATTGACATTCAAGCTTGAAAATAACGCTTCTGTTATCATCCGTCCTTCAGGAACTGAGCCAAAGATAAAAGCTTACTATACAACAACTGCAAAGACTCGTGACGAGGCAAAAGCAATTGAAAGCAAGCTTGAAGAAAGTTTTAAAAAGATATTAGGTTATTAATATTAAAATTTAAAGGAACGCCTTGTGCGTTCCTTTTTTGATTGACATACTTTTAAAGTTATGCTATATTATGGTAGAAAGAGGGTGCCGACATTATGAATGAAGAAAACAACAAGGAAAATCCTGCCTCAGAAGCAACAAAAGAGAAAATAGAAAAAATGTATAAGAAAAGTAAAATACGAAATTTTATAATTGCGGGGATAATTATATTAGTGATTGGAGCTATTATCTGGCTACTAGTGTATGCAAATACCCGTCCTAATCTATGTGCTGAGAAGCCCGTCATTTATCTCTACCCGACGGAAAAAACAGACGTAAGTGTAAAT
>CALMXN010000191.1 GCA_937871145.1 uncultured Clostridia bacterium | reverse complement strand
CTCTTTCCCTACACGACGCTCCTCCGATCTGCATAGGGTTGTTAAGATCAGGAGTAGGTACTTTCGGGATAGTTATTCTTCTTCTTACTATTCTT
Source organism: uncultured Clostridia bacterium (assembly GCA_937871145.1). Classification (GTDB taxonomy): domain Bacteria; phylum Bacillota; class Clostridia; order Oscillospirales; family Ruminococcaceae; genus SZUA-444. Next base: position 2,775 of record CALMXN010000191.1, on the reverse strand, counting down.
CCTCCATTAATTACTGTAGTTGCTTTTAAAATTTCAATTTCAATCGGAAGCTTTATAAGTGAAATGCTTGGAGTAAAAAAGGTTGCATCACTTTTGAAGAATACATCATCTGTACTTTCAATAGCTATCAGCTTACTTGTATGCTTTTCATTGATGTTGATTATTGCAACAACTATTATGATGCTGGTAAGTATGAACATAGGATGATAAAGGGGAATATAAAATGGATACGTTAAAAGCAATAACATTAATTGCGTGTTTTCTTGGAATAGCAATTTCAATGCTTGATATCATTACGCCATCAGAAAAGCTAAAGAAGCAGATACGTTTTATTTTTTCACTTGTTTTTATAATCGCGATAACTTCTTCAATACTTAATAGTGAAATTGATTTTGAAATTCCTACAAGCAAGGATATAGAGCAATCTGAACAGTATCAGGCTGTTATGAAAACCTATACTCAGAATCTTGCTGATAATTTTAAAACCAATATAGAAAAGAACCTTGAAGAAAAGCTTAAGATAAATCATATAGGAGCAAAAAAAGTTTCACTTAATGTTGATATTGATGGAAATGAGTGCATAAGCATAAAGGGTGCTGATGTGGTTCTGGCTAAAACAGATAAGAACGTTTCTTCAAAAGTAAAATCAGTTATTGAGAATGAAATTGGAAGCATACAGGTTAATATTACATATACGGAGGAAAATGATGAACAAAGTAATTGATAATATGAAAAAAAATCTGACGGAAAAGGTAAAAGGGAAAAATAAAACTGCTGTTTTTGTAGTGCTTGGAATAATCGGAATGTTATTAATTCTGCTATCAGGTTTCTTCAAATCAGATGGTAATAAGAAGCCGGCTGCCAAAATTAAAACAATGAGTGTGAATACTGCTGAATATCAGGACGAAATAGAGAACCAGCTTGTAAGTATTCTTGAAAAAATAGATGGTGTCGGTAAAGTTAAGGTAATGGTTACAATAGAAGGTTCCACTGAATATGTTTATGCAGAGGAGTATGATACGAAAAATGATAATGGGAAAGATAAGGAATCCCAGGATTATAAGAATAAGGTAGTGATTGTTGATAACGGAAAAGAGAAGGAGGCTCTGGTCAAAAAGGTTCTAAAGCCAAAGGTCAGTGGAGTAATTGTCGTATGTGAAGGAGGAAACAGTCCGACAACGAGTGAAAAGATATACAGAGCTGTTTCAGCAGTGCTGAATATACCTTCAAATAAGATTTGCGTAGCAAAAGGTTAAGAAGAAATAAAAAAACATAATAAAACAAGTATAAAATGATACGAGCCTAAATATATTTTAATAAGCTTATACTTTTTAAATATTTGCCGATGTGCAGAATGGAGAATTATATATGAAAAAATCAAATTTAATGATCGGAAAGAAGCAGATAATTCTTGCATGCCTTACTTTGATTCTTGGGATTGCTATTTATGTTAATTATTTGTTGTCTCCAACAGCAAAAGATCTGAAGGCAACCGATGTAATCAAGGATACAGGTTTTAGCTATGACAACGTTGCTTTTGTTAATGCTGAATCTGCTGGTAATGATTACTTTGCACAGTGCAGAATTGACAGAATGACAGCAAGAGATGTCTCAGTTGCTACTCTTCAGAGTATTATTGGCGGAGGAGATATTACAGAAAGCGAAAAAGCTGTTCTTACCGAAAAAGCTGTAAATCTTTCAAAGCTTGTTGAAAGTGAAAAAACAGTTGAAAATCTTATAAAAGCTGCTGGCTTTGAGGATTGTGTAGTATATCTTGACGGCACAAATGCAAACATAGTTGTAAAGAGTCAGGAGTTACTTCCAAGCCAGGCATCACAGATTTTTGAGATTTTATTGAGCCAGTCACAGGTAGAAAGAGAAAATATAAAAATTCTTCCTGTAAAATAGTTGTGTCTTTTAAAAAATATGTTATAATATTTATATATGTATTTTGAAAAAGCACTAACGAAGCATAGAATTTCCTTCGTTAGACTCACAAGAAGGAGGCTGCGAAATGGAACGTAGCGAAAAGATGCAGACTGGAACATTAAAGGTTTCTGAAAGTGTTATAGCAACAATTGTAAGACTCGCAACACTTGAAGTTGATGGCGTTGACAGCCTTTCCAGTTCAAATGCAAGTATAAAGGGCTTTCTTTCAAAAACTAATCAGGCGGGTGCTATAAGAATAAGACTTACTGGCGATGTAGTTGAAATCAATGTAAGAGTTGTTGTTAAGTACGGACATAAGGTAGTAGCTCTTGCCGAACAGATTCAGAGCAATGTTAAGTCTTCTGTTCAGTCAATGACTGGAGTTGCCGTTGCAAGAGTAAATGTACAGATTGCAGGCGTGGTTTTTGAAGATATCAAAAAAAATTAATATAACAGAGCAAGCTCTTATAGGGCTTGCTTTGTTTTGAATTAAAAAGAAAGAGTTGAAAGTATGCCAAATTCAAGACGTGAAAATAGAGAGTCAGCTTTTATCCTGATTTTCGAAAAAATGTTCAGAAGTGATACAGTAGATGAAATAGTTGAGCTTGCTGAAAATATTGATGACTTAAAGATAAATTCTGATGTTATTAATATTTTTTCTGAAACAGTTAATAAAGCAGTTGAACTTGACAGTATTATTACAAATTTCAGTGAAAAAAGATCTGTTGACAGAATTCCTAAGGTCAATCTTGCAATTTTGAGACTGGCTTTATATGAAGCTATTTATGATAAAAGAGTTCCGCAGAATGTTGCTATAAATGAGGCTGTACTTAGATCGGAAGAGCA
>CALMXN010000190.1 GCA_937871145.1 uncultured Clostridia bacterium | reverse complement strand
AGTAATGTGACTGGAGTTCAGACGTGTGCTCTTCCGATCTTAATAATTAAAAGATAGTATAAATGTCTCCCCAAGCCACTTCGCGAAAAGACTAAAAAATAGTATAAAGGTCGCCCTCAAACCCCTTAACACAAATATTCTTACGTAAAAAATAAGGCGGGAAGTTCCCGCCTTTTGTTTTATCTTATTTTTGCGCCGACAGGAATATTTTCATCAGGGAACATTACCTGTGCATCACCGTTTGGAAGGTCAGCTGCACAAATCATACCCTGACTTTCAACGCCACAAAGCTTAACTGGTTTTAAGTTTGCAACAACAATTACCTTTTTACCGATTAAATCTTCTGGCTTATACCATTTAGCAATTCCAGAAACAACCTGTCTGCCACCCATTCCATCATCAAGCTGTAAGCAAAGTAGCTTTTTTGCTTTTGGTACTGGTTCGCACTTCAGAACCTTTGCAACACGAAGCTCAACCTTTGCAAAGTCATCTATTGAAATTTCCGGAGCAAGTTCAATTTCAGGCACTTTTTCTTCCTCTTTATTAGGTGCGATAAGAGCATTAAGAGCTTCAATTTCCTTTTCAACATCAATTCTCGGGAATAAAACCTCGCCCTTCTTGACTGTTACATCAGCAGGGAGGACATTGAATTTTCCTGCATTTTCGTAAGTTATATCGCTGTCCTTAGCACCAATCTGCTCATAAACCTTTGGCATTGTTGTTGGCATAAATGGTGAAAGAAGTGTTGAAACTATTCTGATTGCGTCAAGCAAGTTGTAGAGAACACAAGCAAGTCTTGGCTTGTTTGCCTCGTCCTTTGCAAGAACCCAAGGAGCAGTTTCATCAATATATTTGTTTGCTCTTGCAACAACCTTGAATATTTCGATAAGAGCATTGTTAATCTGTGTTTCGTCAATGAATCCGTCAACAAGACCTCTTAGTGATGTTGCCATTGAAATAAGCTCGTCATCAAATTCTCCGCTTTGCTTTTGGGCAGGGAGAGTTCCGTCAAAATATTTTTCAACCATTGCAACAGTTCTTGAAACAAGGTTTCCAAAGCCGTTTGCAAGATCAGAGTTAATTCTGTTTATCATAATTTCATTTGAGAATGAGCTGTCTGCACCGAGTGCCATTTCTCTTAAAATATGATAACGTATAGCGTCTGCGCCGTATCTATCCCCAAGAATGAATGGATCAACGACGTTTCCGAGTGATTTACTCATTTTCTGTCCGTTGAAAGTAATCCACCCGTGAACAGCCAAGTGCTTTGGAAGTGGCACTTCAAGAGCCATAAGCATTGCAGGCCAGATAATAGCGTGGAATCTCATAATATCCTTTGCTACCATATGAACATCTGCTGGCCAGAATTTATTAAAATCTTCGTATTTTTCATTTTTATAGCCAAGTGCTGTAATATAGTTTGAAAGTGCGTCAATCCATACATATACAACATGCTTATCATCAAATGTTACAGGAATACCCCACTTGAAGGTTGTTCTGGAAACACATAAATCTTCAAGACCTGGCTTGATAAAGTTATTTACAAGTTCAATTGCTCTTGTTTTTGGCTGAAGGTAATCAGTTTCAGTCAGCAATTTTTCAATTCTATCAGCGAAAGGTGACATTTTGAAGAAATATGCTTCTTCCTTTGCTTCAACAACTTCACGTCCGCAGTCAGGACATTTGCCGTCAACAAGCTGGCTTTCTGTCCAGAAAGATTCACAAGGTGTACAGTATTTTCCTGAATACTCGCCCTTATAGATATAGCCTTTATCGTAAAGTTCTTTAAAAATTTTCTGAACAGATTCAATATGATAATCATCAGTTGTTCTGATATATCTGTCATAGTCAATATTCATATACTTCCAGAGCTTTTTGAATACTTCGACGATTTCATCAACATATTCTTTTGGTGAAATGCCCTTTTCAGCAGCTTTCTGTTCAATTTTAAGTCCGTGCTCGTCAGTACCTGTGAGGAACATTACATCATATCCCTGCATTCGCTTATACCTCGCGATAGAATCACAGGCAACTGTTGTATAGCAGTGTCCGATATGTGGGTTTCCCGATGGATAATAAATCGGTGTTGTAATGTAAAACTTTTTTGACATTGTTTATCCTCCTCAAAGATTAAAAAAATTTGCTTAATTAATATATATTATCACAAAATCAGGAATTTATCAATAGTTTTGTGGTGTTTACCATAGTTGAGGGGGAAAAATACGTCCGATTATTTATACAAGTCTATTTCATTATTGTTCTTATCATAAACTATTAATTCATCATAAGTGTTCTTTCCCTTTGTATCTTCATAAGTGAGCCAGTAAACTTTCAATATGTCTTTCTGTTTACTTATATCTTCTGTATAAGTTTTACCATATGCCTTAAATTCGTATCTTTCACCGTCACCATTATTATTTCCCAAAACCACAATTATGGTTTTTTTAGGATCAGACGTATTATATGTTCCATAGGAATATTCATTAGGTGAAGTACCTCCAAAGTATGTATATCGCTTTAGTATAACACCTTCATTTTTTAATATTGCAAGTCCAATCTGCTTTTTACTGTCTTCATACAAAACAAATACCATATTTTTATTTTTCACAGTTTTTCTGACTTTTACAGAATCAAGATTCTCTTCAGCTTTTATCTTCTCAGCTAATAAATCCTTATTATTTATAAGATCGGAAGAGCGTCG
>CALMXN010000189.1 GCA_937871145.1 uncultured Clostridia bacterium | reverse complement strand
TGAGCCCATTGACTCACCGATTTCAATTATGTGATAATCAGGGTCATATATACGGACAACACGTTGCTGCCAATCGTATTTTTTCGGTGGATGAACGTACTCAATATCATAATGTGAAAGCTTATCAATAAAAGTATCAAAGTCATCGACTTCAAAATAGAGCTCCATATTATGCGATTTCTTTATTATGCTGTCCTTATCTATACAAGCAATTATATCAAAATTCAGCTGAATTGTAAAACCACCGCTTAAAGTCTTGCACCAGCCAAGGTCAAGGACAACCTCCTGATCAAAAATATTATGATAGAATTCTATACTTTTTTCAAGGTCACTTACTGCTAAAAGTGTTGTCTGTAATTTCATATAGCACTCCTGTTATTCAATTATTTTCTTTTATTTTTTAGTAACTTACATATTAATATCGGTATAATTACTATAATCGGTATACCAATTATAATTTCTACAAGATTATCATTGAACCACTTCTGATTGGATTCAGAACCCCAGCAATCAATGTATCCTTGTATTGTCAGATACAGACCAATTACCCATGCACCTAATACAATTGGAAGGGTTTTTACACCTTGTGGCACATTATCATATTCACTGAGTTCACCTGGTGACCTTGCGAATATAAACAGAGTTCCAAGACAAAGCACAAACAAACCGGCCGCAAACAATGCCATATCAGAGTCAAGTATCATAATAAAAACCGATACAATCAGCACTGCAAATAAAAGAAAGCAGAAAGCAGCTTTAATTATATAGCCGGTTTTGTTATCTTCTGGCATTTCATCATAAAACTGTTTAACATTGCTGTCTGCAATTTCAATCTGAGTAAGTTTTCTTTGGTCTATAGCATTTGCATTGTCACTGAAGCAAACCAATCGGTCGCCCTTATAGGTAATAAAGCCAGTATCACCCTCTGAATACTTCTCATACTCAGCCATACTTGCCTTAAGCTTATGATAATATCCTAATTCAGATTTAAAAGTCAGATAACAAATATCATTGTTTAAATGATTATTAATTTCAGCTGGCAATAAGTTATCAAAAACCGCATCGGGATTTTTTAAGTAATGACTTATCTCTTTCGACTGTGGCAATACAGTTGTAACAACGCTTTCCATGATTGAACCTTCATATTTAAATCCACCATTGGTGTCTTCTGTCTGAGTCAAAACTTCTTTAGCTTTACTAATTAAAGTAGCCTTTTCAGTTTTCACCTGGGCAATAGCATTTTTATATTCAGACATATGCTTTTTTCTGAACTTTATGCTAGCTATTATAATAATAAACAAAATAACGCAAACATATAAAAGTCCTTTAATAATATCTATTAAAGAGTGATGCATACAATACTATCCCCTTTGCTGTCATATACCTACGATGATTTTGAATAGCCAAAAGAATGAAAGATAATATAAAAGAATTAATTCTGTTTTTTATTTTTATAGGACTCAATAACATTTGATACAGTAACAATAAGTATTGGGATATAAATAAAATAACTTGCAAATTCAAAATTAACTACATCTGAAATACTTAACACCATAAAAGTTAATGAACTCAATGCCAGAATTAATTTTGCAATCAGACTGATTTTTCCAATGGATGATAACTTCTTCATATTATTTGCCATATTTATCTCCTATCAATCCCTATAGGGATAATAATGTTGTGATTTGGACTGAAATTCTTTAGCTGATTTTACCTTTTCGTTCTCGTCAAATTCCAGAATTGTTACGCCGTCAAAATTATCTCTGATATCATCATACTGATAATTGAAATTCCATTCAACAACACTGAAATTATTCTGATGAACAATATTCTTGATATCCCAACTAAATACTTTCCCTTTTTTATGCCAGTTGGCGAACCATCTCTCTACCTGGTCAATGCCCATATAGACAGGACCATAGCACTCAATATATTCAACGTCTTCAGCAAAAATGCTGTGCAGATCAGCGTTTTCTTTTCCAAGCCATAAATCAAAATATATCTGTATGAGTTTTTCTCTTGATTCAATCTGCAAATTCATAATTCATCATTCTCCAAACATTTCTTTTGAAAGCTTGCCAAGAATTTCACAGCCCTTGATTATCTGTTCATCAGTAGGGGTGGAAAAATTAATTCTGAATGAGTATGTGGTGTCATTTTCGCTGACCATAAAAGCATTGCCTGGTACAACCGCAATTTTGTATTCCTGTACAGCCTTTGAGCAGAAGCCCATCATATCATTTCCTTCAGGGAGAGTACACCAGATGAATAGTCCACCCTGTGGTCTTGTGAATTTTATCTTGCTTGAGAAGTTCTTTTCAATCATCTCAAGCATAAGATTGCATTTTTTCCTATAGATTGCTTTAAGGCCAATTATGTGAGCATCATAATCATATTTTGTCATGAATTCATAGCATACAGCCTGCGCCCAAATATTTGAGTGAACGTCAGAAACCTGCTTACATACGACAATCTTCTGAATAATGTCTTTTGGTGCTGAAACATATCCGACACGAAGACCAGGAGCTAAAACCTTTGAGAAGCTTCCTGTATAAACAACATGACCGTCTGTATCCATTGACTTGATTGATGGAATATCCTCACCGGAAATTCGCAGGTCGCCGTATGGGTTATCCTCTAATATAACAAAGTCATATTTTCTTGCAAGTTCAATAACCTTTACTCTCTTTTCATAGCTCATTGTCTGACCGGTTGGGTTCTGGAAATTAGGGATAAGGTATAAAAGCTTGACATTTTTATTTGATTTTATTGCTTCTTCAAGCTTTTCAATATTAATGCCATCTTCTTCAAGCTCAACACCGACAAGATTTACATGATATGACTTGAATGAATTAAGTGAACCTATGAAGCTTGGAGCTTCGCAGATTAATGTATCGCCTTCGTTAAGAAGAACCTTACAGGAAAGCTCATTAGCCTGCTGTGCACCTGAAGTAATTATAAGGTCATCAATATCACTGTTGAAGTTCCCGATCTTTGCCATATTATTTTTTAGTACATCACGAAGTGGCTTGTATCCTTCAGTAATATTATATTGAAGAGCAAGGATAGGATCCTCTTTCAAAAGCTTCGCTGAAATTTCATTTATTGCTTCTATAGGGAAAGCTTCAGGCGCTGGGTTACCAGCAGCAAATGATATAACCTCTGGATCTGCTGTAAACTTTAATATTTCTCTTATAGCAGAAGCTTTTAATCCTGATACTTTGTCTGAAAAAATGTAATTCATAAGTTTTTACCTCTTTTATTCTAAATAATTATATACATTTAATTATACTATATTAGCACGAAAAATGAAAGTGATTTCATTAATTAATTAGATTTGCATATAAAAAAGTATGTACTAACTTTAAAAAGCTTGACATAAAATTAACTGTATATCCAAACAAACAAGCTGGAGGTTTAATCTTTTGAAAAAACAAAGCTTTCTGGTAGGGTCATTCATACTGGTTGTATCAGTTATAATAACAAAAATAATCGGACTGTTTTTTAAAATACCACTTGCAAATATACTTGGTGGAACGGGTATGGGGTATTTTAGCTGTGCATATGCGATTTTTATGCCTGTTTATTCAGTATCAGTTACAGGCCTTCCTGCTGCTGTATCACGTATGGTTGCCGAGAATATGGCTTTTGAGCGTTATGCCAATGTAAGAAAAATACGACGTGCTGCCATCCTCGGCTTTTCTGGAATAGGAATACTCTCGGCTGTTGCAATATTTGCTCTTGCATCACCGTTCACAAAATATGTTGTTGAAAATGAAAAATCATACCCAGCACTTATTGCTATCGCTCCTTGTATATTCTTCGGGGCTGTACTTTCAGTTTACAGGGGATACTATGAGGGAATGCGTAATATGTTCCCGACTGCAATTTCACAGATTATTGAGTCGTTTGTTAAGCTTGTTGCGGGACTCGGATTTGCTTATGGTGCAATGATGTACGCAAATAACAGCTACGAAAAGACAGGCAAGGTGTTTGGGACAGTATGTGAAAGCTTTGAACAGGCACAAAGCTTAGCTTTGCCTTATGTAGCTGCTGCTGCTATTGCGGGCGTTACACTATCATCAGGAGTAGCACTTTTATACCTGATGATAAGATACAGCCTTTTCAGTGACGGCATTACAAAAGAAATGTTAAAGGGTGACAAGACTACCGAGCGTAAAAGAGACCTGTTAAAACAACTCATAAGAATAGTTATTCCTATTGCTCTTGGTTCAATTGTGACAAACCTTACTTCCTTAATTGACCTTGGAACGATAATACGTTGCCTTAATACAACTATAAAAAACAATACACCTTATTTTCTTCACTATTACAGAAATATGCTTGATGATAATATGACACTCTCAATGCTCCCGAATTTCATATATGGTTCTTTTACAGGATTGGCAGTAACCGTATTCAATCTTGTTCCATCAATGACAAATATGTTTGGAAAAGGCATTCTTCCAAACCTCGCAGAGGCATGGGCTGTCAAAGACAGACAGAGGGTGAAAAAGAATATTCACTCTGTTATCAGCGTCACCGGCATAATATCTATTCCTGCTGGTATAGGAATGGCTGTACTTGCCAATCCTATTTTAAATCTTTTATTCTCATCCCGTCCTGATGAAGTAATGTCAATAAGCAAGTCTATGTCTATACTCGGTATCGGGGTAATATTCCTGTCACTTTCTATTCCTGCATTTGCAATACTTCAGGCAATAGGCAGAGCTGATTTACCTGTCAAGATAATGATTGTGGGGGTTATAATAAAGCTTATCGGCAATGTATCGCTAATTTATATTCCACAGATTAATGTTGACGGAGCAGCAATTTCCACAACGGTATGCTACCTGTACATCTGTATAGCATGCCAGCGTTGCATAAAAAAACTGACAGGAGTAAGACTTGATATAAAAAGGCTATATCTCAAGCCTGGCTTTGCTGGAATTATCTGCGGTGCAAGTGCTTATCTATTAAATGATGTAATGACAAGATTTATATCAGAAAAAATATCCGTCCTTGTAGCAATAGCATTTGCTGGTGTAATTTATCTTTTTACGCTGTATCTTCTTGACATAACAGAGGGTAAAAGCATAAAAGAAGTGTTTTATAAATAAATTTTGCATAATCTATTGAAATAATCGTGAAATTAGGGTATTATAATTTTAGCGTTTTATCCACAATACACCTATAATCCTATGTTTTGAGGAGAAAATAATCAAAAATGCTTGACTTTTCATTAAATAAATATTACACTATTAATGACCTTGTAAATATTATGCAAATTCTTCGAAGTGAAAATGGTTGCCCTTGGGATAAAGAGCAGACTCACTCATCAATACGAAACAATTTTATTGAAGAAGTATACGAAGTTATTGAGGCTATTGACACGGAAAATGCAGAGCTACTCAGAGAAGAACTTGGTGACGTCTTATTGCAGGTCATTTTTCATGCTCAGATGGAAGCTGAAGCTGATTCGTTTACATTTAATGATGTTGTAGATGAATTATGTCATAAATTGATTATCAGACACCCTCATGTTTTTGGTGAGATTGAGGTTGACAGTACAGAACAGGTTCTCACAAACTGGGAAAATATCAAGAACGAAGTCAAGGGAACAAAAAGCTATACTGAGACTTTACGAAATGTTCCTGATGTACTTCCCGCACTTATGAAGGCCGAAAAAATCGGCAAGAGAGCCAGCAAAGCTTCAATGGATTTTGAAAATGTAGATACTGCTTTCTCTGCTTTACGTGGTGAGGTTGATGAACTTGACAATGCCATTCAGGTCGGGAAAGAAGATCAGATATTAGATGAGCTTGGTGATGTACTTTTTTCCTGTGTTAATGTTGCAAGAAAGCTTGGTCTTAACAGTGAAGAAGCTCTCACAAAGGCTTGCAATAAATTTATTGACCGTTTTGAATCGGTCGAAAACCTCACAAGGCTAGATGGGATAGATATGAAATCCCTTAGCATAGATGTTCTTGATGCCTACTGGCACAAGGCAAAAGATAAAATTTAATGGTTTACCCGTTAAAAAATATTACTGGAGGATGAAAAAAAATGACAAAGACAGATTTAGTAAACATTATTGCCGAGAAAGCTGAATGCTCAAAGAAAGATGCTGATAAGGCTCTTGCATCAGTAATTTCTGCTATTTCTGAATCATTAGCTATAGGCGAAAAGATTCAGCTTGTTGGTTTCGGTACTTTTGAAGTTCGTGAGCGTAAAGCTAAAGAAGGTATCAATCCTAAAACAAAGGAAAAAATCAATATCGCTGCTAAAAAGGTTCCTGCTTTCAAAGCTGGTAAGGCTCTTAAGGATGCAGTTGCAAAGTAATATTTGCTATCATACAGAAATCGGCCTTGCGCCGATTTCTTTTTATTTAAGGGGAATAATATATGCGCTTGGATAAATATCTTAAAATAACAAGGATTATCAAGAGAAGAACTATTGCAAATGAAGCCTGTGATGCTGGTAAAATTGTCGTCAATGGCAAGGTCGCAAGGGCTTCATATGATGTCAAGGTTGACGATATCATTGAAATAAATCTCGGACAGAAGCCATTGAAGGTAAAAATACTTTCAATCAGCGAATATGCTACCAAAGAAAGTGCTTCTGAACACTATACTGTTATTGAATAAAATACAAAAAGCAGCCAGATTTATAAGGCTGCTTTTTCTAATATTGATATATAAAACAAAAAAGGTCTCACTTTATCGTGAGACCTTTTATTATTCAGAATTAATATTTCCACATATCAAGAGATAGTGAAGATACCTTACCACTACTCATATAGAATGTTATAATATTCTC
>CALMXN010000188.1 GCA_937871145.1 uncultured Clostridia bacterium | reverse complement strand
AATCACTGGTGTCATGGGTGACTCACACGCAGCACTTTTCGGGCAGAACTGTTTTTCAAGAGGAATGGTAAAGGTCACATACGGAACAGGTTCATCTATTATGATGAATATCGGTTCAAAACCATATCTTTCAGAAAAAGGACTTGTTACTTCAATAGGCTGGGGAATGGGCAACGAAATAGTCTATGTTGCCGAGGGTAATATAAACTGTTCTGCAGCTACTATAAAATGGCTTGTTGATGACCTTGAACTAATCCCGGATTCAAAATGCACAGAAGAAATTTCAGAAAGCATTGAAAATAATGGTGGGGTTTATCTTGTTCCTGCATTTGTCGGCTTAGGAACACCATACTGGGACAGCGAAGCAACCGCAATGATAACAGGAATGACAAGAGGAACAAAAAAAGCACACATAGTCAGGGCGGCGACAGAAAGCATCGGCTATCAGGTAAGAGATATCATTGATATTATGGTCGCAGAGGCAGACGTAAAATTAAAGGAAATACGCGTTGACGGCGGAGCAAGCAGAAATAATTTCATAATGCAGTTTCAGTCAGATATATTGGGATGCAATGTTGTTGCTAATCATGTTGAAGAAATCTGTGCTATAGGAACAGCATATATGGCGGGGATAGTTGTCGGGCTGTTCAGTATTGATGAGCTTCATAAACTTCGTACACAGGATGTTTGCTATACTCCTCAGATGGATGAAGAAACAAAAGAAAAGAATTATGATGGGTGGAAAAAAGCTGTAATGAGAACATTACAGAAGTTTTAAAAAGGAGTAATATAATGAATAATACAATAGTAATCGGTTGCGATAACGCAGCAGTAGAACTTAAGGATGCTTTGATTGCTTTTTTAGAAAGCAAAGGAATGAATGTTGAAAATATGGGTTGTGATAGTGCAGATGACCCAACATATTATCCGAATGTTGCAAAAAAAGTATGCGAAAGAATTATAGAAAGTGATTATACTAAGCGTGGTGTTTTAGTTTGCGGAACAGGAATAGGAATGGCTATGACTGCTAACAAATTTAAAGGTATCAGAGCAGCAGTATGTCACGATAATTTTTCAGCAGAGCGTTCAGTACTCAGCAATAACGGAAACGTAATTTGTATGGGTGAGCGTGTAATCGGACACGAGCTTGCAAAGAAAATTCTTGGCGAATGGATTACTCTTGAATTCAAGGACGGCAACTCAACACCAAAGGTACAGGAAATAATTGATATCGAAACCAACAATATGAAATAAAATTTCTTTAAATCTCTTTTATTCAGGTCTGAGGCTTTATCGCTTCAGACCTGAATTTTTTATATGATAGATTTAAGAAAAAAGTATAATAAATATAAATAAATAACTGAGGTCTAATTTATCAGTCGATTCTTATAATTGAAGATAACGATGATATAAATACACCACCAGTTACAACAGCTGC
>CALMXN010000187.1 GCA_937871145.1 uncultured Clostridia bacterium | reverse complement strand
GATGCACGCCGCCGCCAGGGAGAGCTTGAAGCTGTTGGCCATCGAGCCGAACGCGAGCTGATGTCCGAAGGCGTTGACGAAGTTCTCGAGGGTGAACTCTTCGGGCAGGACCGTGCGGTACCACGAGCCGGGGCGCGAGAGGGTGCTTTTACCGTTTCTTGTTGTCGCACCGTAAAGAATAAAGCAAGTTTCAAGGCTCGTGTCGCCTGTCATAGAATAGCCTAATACCTTTTGAAGATAATCTTTTTTGCCTGCATCACCTTGCATTACATCATCAATAAACTTTTCAAATACTGGTGCTTTAGCGGTCGGGTTATAAACAACATTGCTAATTTTTGAAAGCAAGTCTGATGCTTTATGTTCTGAAAATTCAAAAGTTTTAAAGTTAAGCGTTCCATTTTGACAATTAAATAAATCAAGGTTATTGTCAAGGTCGGCTTGCGATATGAAATATTTGTCCCTGCTGTCCCTTATCATAGTTTCACGATATTTGAGCTGTCCCAGTTTGCAAACATATTGCAGATAATTATTCTTTTGTTGCTCGTCCTCAATGGTTGTTGCATAAATAAGAAGTCCGTCTGCAAGCTCCTTTGCTCGCTGTAATACCTGCATTGCTCCTGTGTCCTCAATCCATACACTACCATTATAAATATACCATTCTTTAGCTGTAACATTAAAACGTGCATAATCTTTGTTAATGTCAGCGAACAAATCCCCAAAGCCTTTATCATTCAAGCTATATTTTTTATGCGGTTGTAACTCTTTCAACTGTTCTGAAAGCTTGTTATTAAAAGGTGTACTTTTTTTAATAGCATAATCACGCTTTTGCTCTTTTGAATATACAGGCTTTTCAAGTTTGCATAAATCATACTTGAAATAATCAATAGCTTGTTTTAAGTCCATTCTCTGCGATAAAATCAAATAATCAATTACACTTCCGCCTCTGTTGCAACCTGCACCAAAGCACATAAAAGTGTTTGTCTGATGATAAAAAACAAGGTCTTTATGGTGTCCGCATAGCTCACAATTTTGGAACATTGCACATTTTGAATTATTGAAAACCGTCCCACCGTTCCGCCCTGTCAGATAGCTGAAAAAGTCAAAATTACGCTTTAAAATGTCAAGCTCTGTATTGCTATTATACCCGTTTGTATGGCTCTTTTGTTGTGGTGGTGTAATTGTATTAAGTACGCTTTCAAGGCTTATTGTTGCCCCTATATCGCATATAATAGCTTGCTTGTTAGTTCCAAAAAATAACCTGTCAGCATTCTTACAAGAAGTATCACTTTGCGGGAATAAATCAATTAAAGTATTGATTATTAAAGCTCGTGTCTGCGTGTCGGTTATAACCTCATTCATCACAAAACAAAGGCGAAATTTTGGCTTGTCCTCTGAATGTGAAAAGCTGTGAT
>CALMXN010000186.1 GCA_937871145.1 uncultured Clostridia bacterium | reverse complement strand
CATGATCCATGTACCGCCCCAGTAGTATGACTGTGGTCCGTAGCAAGCAGCCCAATTGCCGTTTGTACCCTTACCGTCACGTTCGCCAGCTGGTGCACCGTCAGCTGAACATTCATCAAGTGAGAAGTTAATGCCCCATGTTGAGAAGAAGTAACCGAATACTTTACCTTTTCCACCCATACCTGCTTTCCAAGCATCGCTCCAGAGTGAAGTCTTCTCGGTGTAACCCTTATCTGTGTAGGTCTTTGTATTCTTAGCCCATGTTTCAAGAGCTGGATCAAGTTTCAATGTACCGTCTTCGCCAACCATCTTAGCTGAAAGATTGTTTGCGTATACACGGTAAGCATCATCATAACCTGAAAGCATAAAGTATCCTTTAGCCTTCATCTGAGCAGCAACTGCATCAAACTGTGTCCAGTCTGCTAACTTCTTCTGAATTTCGTTTGGATCATCTGTTCCAAGAACTTCTTTTGCAATATCACGTCTGTAAGCGAACAAACCTGGGCAAGCCTGCCATGATGAACCCTTAATTGCACCAGACTTATCTGTTACGAGATCCTTTGTGTACTGATACTGATCTTTCAAATCATTGTCTGAAACTTTGATATCTTTCATTGTCAATGAAATTTCAGAATCAACATACTTCAAAGCATAGTCAGCTTCTACAAGGAAAATATCAATCTTTTTGTCCTTATCAGCATATGCTTGCTGCATAAGAGCCTGATCAAGTTTGCCCTGATAAACGCCCTGCTCATTAGGGTTAATTGTGTATTTAACCTGGATTCCCTTAAGCATTTTAGCATTGTCTTTCTGGTAGTATTCTTCGAATCTTTTCTTGAACTCATCGTTCCAGCAGTAAATGTTCAAAACTTTACCACCGTTTGACCAACCTTTGCCACTTTCGCCTGGTGTTTTGTTGTCGTCATTTCCTGTGCAACCAGCAAAAGCTGTTACTGCAAGAGCCATAGCTGCAACAAAAGCAAGAGATTTCTTAAGTTTTCTCATAGTATTCTTCCTCCTTAATAAATGCATTATATATCAATTTTAATAATGCCACGAACTAGATAGAACTGAGCTTTGCCACTGAATTATTTACTACCAAATTACCTTTTATAGTCATTACTTCATTAAAAGTGAGATTTGGCTTTTCAATGAGCGAGATTAACTGTGATGTAGCTTGTCGGCCAATCGAATCAGCATCCTGTTTATATGTAGTAAGTGCCGGACTCACGAACTGGCTTATTTTCATTCCATCGTATCCGACAACCGAGATGTCTTTACCAACTGTTAAACCAAAGTTTTTAATTGCATTGTATCCACCTATTGAAGAAAAATCGTCTGGCATGAATATACAGGTTGGTGGATCTGGAAGGCTTAAAAGCTGTGTTGTTAACTTTTCCGTAAGTTCAGGATTAAGATATTCACCTGATAATATGTAATTATCATTTACGGGAATGTCATAATCAGAAAGTGCTTTAAAGAAGCCGATTAGTCTATTATCTGATACACTTGATTTTTCGCCAACAATATATCCGATTTTAGTATGTCCCATTTTGTTGACATAATCAAACAAAACTTTTATTCCCTGCCTGTTATCAGAAAGTATGGCAGAACGATTGTCAAATATATGATCAATTGTTACCAAAGGAATATCACCATTAACTAACTCATATACATCAGAATCTTTGAAATCAACACAAGCTACTAACACGCCATCTACATTTCTGTATTTGCAGTGTTCGTAGTAAGTCATTTTCTGTCCGCCGATGTTCTTATTAATAAAAGTAATATCGTAACCTTTGTTTTCTGCTTCCTTTTTAAAACTATTAAGCACTGAGGAGAAAAATTCGTGTGTCAAGCCTCTTTCAGCCTGATCAACAAACAGAACGCCGAGATTATATGTACGGTTTGTTTTCAATGCCCTTGCCTGTGAATTTGGAAAGTATCCCATTTCCTTAGCAACCTTATTGATCATATCCTTTGTTTTCTGACTCACATCGTTATGACCGTTAATCGCTTTACTGACTGTTGCTATCGATACACCACATTTTTGAGATATATCTTTAAGAGAGACCATTTACTTTCCTCTTTCAATATTAATCGTTTCCGTAAGTAAAATATACAACATTTGCCCAAGCAATTCAAGCATTTTTATAAAAAAATTACTGTGCCAAAGAAAATATGTTAAAATCATAAGAAAATACATATGCTGAATTGTGCATGTTGACGAATAAAATTATAAGTATTTGGAAATAAGTATCAAATGTAATATAATTTAATTATTGGACTTGGCAGATTCTACTTAATAAGCTTTATTCTTATGTGATTTTTTAGTTTATAATATATACAAATATGTTCATACAGCCCTGTTGCTTTATCAAACATATCACTATATTACAAAATGATTTAATAGTTTTTAGCTATTATGTACTACTTAAACGTTTTATATTATTTTGCAGTTTTTATTGTTTTTTTCAATCTTTAATGTTAGAATATTCTATAAGTTATGGAGGTGTTTTTTATGAATAAAACTGTACTTATAACAGGCGGTTCACGTGGAATAGGCGCTGAAATTGTAAATGTTCTTGCCAATAATTCATATGATGTAGCTTTTACCTATAACTCATCATATGAAAATGCACTATTAATAAAGAAAGAGGCTGAGGTATCAGGTTCTGTTATTGAAATGTACAAATGTGATGTAAGTAACCGGGCTGAAGTAAACAGTCTTATTGAAAATGTTATTTCTGATTTTGGAAAGATTGACCTGCTTGTAAACAATGCGGGAATATCTC
>CALMXN010000185.1 GCA_937871145.1 uncultured Clostridia bacterium | reverse complement strand
TAATCTGAGGTTTTCTTCTAAATTCTGCATTCCGTTAACAAAACCAGGTTCCTGCATTTCAAAAATGCTTCCTTTTATTGTGTCACGGATATCATCGCTGAAATATGCAATTTCAGGAGTTTTTGAGGCATTACATTTCAGTGCCTTATCCTCGTCAGGCAGTGGTGAATATCCACCCGTCCATCCCTCACCATAAACAAATATTGACGGATCAATTTCTTTAAGCTCTGAACTTATCATATTCATTGTTGTTGCATCGTGAAGCCCCATTAAGTCAAATCGGAAGCCGTCAATCATATATTCTTCAGCCCAGTATTTAACTGAATCGAGCATAAACTTTCTCATCATCAGGTGGTCAGAAGCTGTTTCGTTACCACAGGCAGAGCCATCTGTGAATTTTCCGTTTTCTGTTCTATAATAATAATCAGGCACTGTAAGGTTGAAAATCGAATTCTCGCTCTTGTAGGTGTGGTTGTATACTACGTCCATAATAACTCGTATGCCGTTTTTGTGAAGAGCTTTGACAAGCTCCTTCATTTCTTTTATACGGACAGCACCATTGCGAGCATTGGTTGAATATGAGCCTTCTGGCGTGTTATAGTTCTTCGGATCATAGCCCCAGTTAAACTGTGACTTATCGCTTGATTCGTCAACTGACTCATAATCAAAAGACGGGAGAAGATGAACATGGGTTGCACCAAGCTCTTTAAGGTGAGAAAGACCTGTATAGTCACCATTATCGTTTTTTGTTTCAAGCTCTGTAAAGCCGAGGAATTTACCTTTTATTTTAATTCTTGAGCTTTTATCGATAGAAAAGTCACGAACGTGAACCTCATAAATAACAGCGTCAGTTATATTATCAAATGCTGGGCGTGGCGTACCTCTGAAATGTTGCGGGTCAGTTTCTTTAAGGTTGACAATCATCCCACGATAGCCGTTTATGCCAACTGCTTTTGCATATATATCGACAACTTCATTCGTTGTTCCGTTGATTGTTATTGAATAAGTATAGTATACGCCTGAAAGATTTTCATTAATCTCTGTGCTCCATAGCCCGTCATTACGTTTGGACATTGAAGCTGTTTTAATAAGATTGTCGCCTGTTCCCTCTTGAAAAAGATTAAGGGAAACATTTTCGGCTGTTGGCGACCATATTCTGAAAGTAGTTTTTTCAGGTGTATATATAGCACCAAGCTCCTCTTTGATAATAATGTTTTGAATCAAATTTAACATTGTGCACCTCTTCATAAAATCGGGTTAGTTGCTTTTTTATAAATTCACTCTATTATAATATAGGCATTTTGTCAATAGATATCACATAAATTTACATTTACATACAAACTAGAAAAAGCCTGCTATGAAGCAGGCTTTTATAATTATACTATTTAACAGCTTCCAAAAGTTCATTGATTTTGTCTGTCTTTTCCCACGCTACGCCAAGGTCTTCTCTTCCCATATGACCGTAAGCTGCAAGCTGTCTGTACTGTGGCTTTCTAAGGTCAAGGGTCTTGATTATTGCTGCTGGACGAAGGTCAAATACCTTATTAACAGCCTCAGCAAGCTTTTCGTCTGAAACAGTACCAGTACCAAATGTATCAACCATTACTGATACAGGGTGTGCAACACCAATTGCGTATGCAAGCTGAACCTCACACTTATTAGCAAGCTTTGCAGCAACGATATTCTTTGCAACATATCTTGAAGCGTAAGCTGCTGAACGGTCAACCTTTGTCGGATCTTTGCCTGAAAATGCTCCGCCGCCGTGTCTTGAATATCCGCCGTATGTGTCAACGATAATTTTTCTTCCTGTCAGTCCGCTATCGCCCTGCGGTCCGCCAATAACAAAGCGTCCTGTTGGGTTTATGAAATATTTTGTGTCAGCGTCAAGAAGCTGAGCAGGGATAACAGGCTTTACAACCTTTTCAATAAGGTCTTTTCTTATCTGTTCAAGTGTAACTTCAGCATCGTGCTGTGAAGATACAACAACAGCGTCAACTCTTGCTGGCTTTCCGTCAATATATTCAATAGTTACCTGTGTTTTTCCGTCTGGTCTTAAATATGAGAGTGTACCGTTTTTCCTTACCTCTGTAAGCTTGAAAGCAAGCTTCTGTGCAAGAGAAATTGGCATTGGCATAAGTTCAGGTGTTTCGTCACAAGCATAACCGAACATCATACCCTGGTCGCCTGCACCTGTATCGAATGCTTTTTCTTCTCTTCCTTCAAGAGCATTGTCAACGCCCATAGCAATGTCAGGTGACTGCTTGTCTATTGTTGTAATAACAGAACAGGTATGTCCATCAAAGCCATATTTTGCTCTGTCATAACCGATATTGACAACAACTTCACGAACGATTGCAGGAATATCTATCTGTGCTTTTGTTGTGATTTCTCCCATACAAAGCACCATACCTGTTGTAGCACAGGTTTCACAAGCTACTCTGCCCATTGGGTCCTGTTCAAGTATTGCGTCAAGTACTGCATCTGATATCTGGTCACATATTTTGTCTGGATGGCCTTCTGTTACTGATTCTGATGTAAATAACATTTTTGACATTTTTATTTCCTCCTATAAAAACTAAAAAGTCAGCACAAAAGAGTGATGACTTGTTTTTTAAAAATCAAATCCTCATCTCTCGGATATTCCGCAGGAATTGGCACCTTCTTCATTAAAATGATTAGGTTGCCGGGCTTCACAGGACCTGTTTCCTCAGCCACTCTTGATAAGGTTATTAAATTGTACATTTATTATATACCATTTATGTATATTTGTCAACATAAAAGTATAAGATCGGAAGA
>CALMXN010000184.1 GCA_937871145.1 uncultured Clostridia bacterium | reverse complement strand
TGGGTGTGCTATATGCAGCCTGTGCAGGTTTCTTAATAGGGATAATTTTTCAGGGGAAGCCTTTACCGATGGCAAAAGGCTGTAAATATGTAAGTCAGAATCGTCCGAAGACGCTTCTGATGATGAGTAGCAATCGTCCAGATGAATATCTGGGCATTTTTTTGTGCCGTCAGCAATGTAATCAACAGTTTTTGCTGTATTTCCGTCTATTCTGTAATTCCAGACGTACTTTTTGTTCTGCGGCACTATTGAGGTTACTACTTCATTTAATAAGTCTTTTGATAAATCGGGATTTGACATATCAACCATAGATGCAAGAGCCTTGGCAATACCCGACATATCTAAAATGCAGTTATCGACGATTTCCTGCTGCTTGCCAAATGAGTTCTTCTGCTCCTTTAGTTTTTTCAGTTCCTCATCGTATGCTTGACGCATAGAAAGGAATTCATCCTTGTTGATTTGACCATCAGTATAGATTTCAATTAGGTTTTTGAGTTTCTTTTCGGATTTTTCAATCTGAGCATCAATGAAAAGCATATTGTTATTTGTGTTCTGCTGTGTTTCCGCTTTATAGAACTGCTGAATACACTCCATAGCAATAAGTAAATCTTCCTTGCGGCTCTTCCAAACGTCTTTAAGGAAATACTTCGCCATCATATCCATTTTCCACTCGGTAATTGGTTTTTCATCACAGAAGCCGTCTGTATCAAGACCATTTTTAGCTCTTTGTGATGCTTTGCCATTGTTAACTTGATTATAGCATAGATAGTTATAAGTGATAGTGCCGTCTTTTGCCTTGTGATAACGGTTCTTCCTGAATGATGAACCACAGGAACAACGGAGCTTGCGAACCCATAGATCTGATGATGTTTTCCTGCTTCTATGCTTTACCTCGCCGTTTTCCACTAAAGTCGCTTTACGCTTCTCTTTTAATAACGCCTGACATCTGTTCCACTGCTCCTCAGAAATAATTGGCTCAAAATCTCCCTTATGGTATTCATAAGTATCTCTGTCTTTGTTGAGAATACGACGTTGTTCAAGATAGTTATTGCTTGTGGATTTGTTGTAACAGATATATCCCTTATAGGTTGCATTACCGACAATTCTTAATATAGTGCCAAAGCTCCATTTTACAATGCCAGAGGAATTCAAGCGATGGCGCTCGTTGAGAATAGCGGCTATTCTTTGTCCGCCGTTACCTTGCTCATATAAATCGAAAATCATTCTGACGGTTTCAGCTTGTTCAGGATTTATAACGTAAGTGTTCTCACTGGGGTTCCATTTTCCGTCTGCACCAATATTACGCTTCAAATCATAACCAAGGATATTACCACAGCCATACAAAATGTTTTTACTGCGACTGATATGCTGTCCTGCCCGAACACGCTCAGAAACTTTGCGGCTTTCTTCCTGTGCAAGCGTAGCCATAGATCGGAAGAGCGTCGTGT
>CALMXN010000183.1 GCA_937871145.1 uncultured Clostridia bacterium | reverse complement strand
GCTTAAAAAGGTTGTGATAATATGAAAGTAAATCAGCAACAATATTCAGAAATGATAAAAAAGGCTTCGCCTCCATCAAAATCATGGATAAACATCCCTAAAGCTTTTGTTATTGGTGGACTTATATGCGGAATAGGGCAGCTTCTCCTCGACTGGTATAAAAGTATGGATATGAGTGAGAAAAATGCAGCTCTACTGACTTCTGCTACACTTGTTTTTCTTTCTGCTTTATTGACTGGCTTAAAACTTTATGAAAAGATAGCAAAACACGGCGGTGCAGGAACCTTGGTTCCTATCACAGGCTTTGCAAACGCAGTAGTTTCACCTGCTATCGAGTTCAAAAGTGAAGGGCTTATTCTTGGTCTTGGTGCAAAAATATTCGCTATTGCCGGCCCTGTAATTCTATATGGAACACTTGCATCAGTAATTTATGGAATTATATATTATTTTATAAAATAGCGTTTATTCCTTGACATTGAGCGATTTTGTGTTATCCTAAAAATATATATTTTTTAGAAGGTGACACTATGCTTACAAGCATTCTTTCAAGGTCTCAATGTGCTGAGTGCAGAATATGCTGTGAATTTGACAGCTATGATTTGTGGGAAGCTCCTGTTATTACTCCTGAGGTTGAAGAAAAAATAACTTCAGAGGTTTTACCGCAACAGGAATTTATACCAAAAGGGAAGTGCAAGCTCCTCAAGCTTAAACGTGAAGAGAATGAAGATTTATATTACTGCACACTATTAAGCAAAGAGGGATGTAAGCTTGGTATAAACAAGCCTTTTGACTGTCAGATATGGCCTTTCAGGGTTATGGATTTCAATTCAAAGCGTGTTATTTCAATTTCGCCAGTCTGTCCGTCTCTTTATGAGAAAAGCCTTAAGGAGCTTGTCGAATGTGCGAAGAAAATTTCACCGATAATTTTTGAAATGGCTGATAAATATCCGGAAATCGTCAAGCCTTATATGATTGGTTATCCGATTTTATATGTTGAAAATAATTAAGGACTGCAAAAGCAGTCCTTTTTGTTTTTAATAAAAGCGAGGTCACCCTCTCTTTATTTCATATTCTTTGCTATTTACTATTAAAATATCTTCTGATTTAAAATCAACCTGTGGCTTTGTGTCACTGTTGCAGATAAGATTACTTCTGACCTTTTTCATTTCACCAATGAAAGCGTCAATGTTCCTTGCTGTGTCATTGGAATAAACACTGTATTCACCATTGCTGTTTTTAATAACAGATACCTGCGTCTTATTATCCGCTGAAACAACAAGATATTCAACCTTACTGATATTGATTTTATCAATAATAATTTCTTTATTGCTGTATTTAAGAAAGCCTATTCCCGCTACTGCAATAATAGTGATAAGAATAATAAGCTGTTTTATAAATCCTTTTCTTCCGCAAAAGACACATACGAAGAATGAACAGCCTGTGACTGCTCCACACATAAGCAGAAATGTATCTTTTGTTATGTTGGTGCCAAGATAAACACAAAAGCTGAATGCCAATGCAAAGAGTGGCAGAACAGAGGAGGAATAAGTTTTTATACTTGCCCTGAACGTCATTGATAAAATGCTTATCAGAGAAAGTACAACTGTTATTCCAATAATTATCATTGCAAGTTTTTGTTCATCATTCGGATAAAATTTATATCCGTACCTGTCACCAGCAATAAAAATTATTGAAAGCATTAATAATAGTGTCAACATTAAAAACGGACAAAGCTTTAAAACTCTTCTTATCTGAAAAAATTTTGAAATCAGTTTACCCATACATTTAAATCCGGTAATTTCTCAAGAGTTATAACATTTTTATGGTTATATGTTTTGATAAGTAGATCCTTCGGCGTGTATTTTTCTGACAGTTCACCGTACTGACCCATAAGATATTCCCCAGACCATACGCCGAACCACGACCACATCGCCTTATCCCTTAGCATATAGTTAATTTCAGGTGGAGTATCACATTCAGAAAGTGCTATCATTTTTGTTGAAGATATTTTAGTAAAATCAAGATATGTCTTTACCTGACTTGATGAGATATGTGTACCCGTATAAATGTCAGCGGAGATTATATCGCATTTGTCGTTGCCGACATACCACGATGCATCGTGACAGTTCCATACCCAGATCAGATTGTTAAGTTTGTGGTAATAGGTCTGACGTTCATACATAAGCTTCCATAACCACTGATATGATTCATTACCGGCAGAACCCCACCAGAACCAGCCACCGCTTGCCTCGTGCAGAGGCCTCCACAAAACAGCAACGCCGTTTTCCTGCAATGTTGCAAGTTGCTTTGACACTGTATCAATGTCCTTGACCAATGCAACACATTCGCTTGATATTTCGCCCTTGTCGTGAAGCTTTTCAATGTCTTCAATTGAAAGCTGTGCTATATTAACCTTTGAGACAGCTTTTTTGAGGTCAAATTTAGTTTCTTTTGAAAAGCAGGAAGATTCATTCATAGGGGCTTCCCAATACCAGACATAGCTGACAAGTCCGCCTTTTTGCGACCACTTTATAGCTTCCTCAACTTCATGGACATTGCGGATGCTATTTGAAGTGTATGTTCTCATATCACCAAGTCGCATAGCAGGATATTTCCCTGTTGTTTTATAAATAAGCTCAGGCTCAGCATTAGAACCCATTGTTGCATACTGCCCGCTTATAACGTTTTTATTATAATTATCAGCAAGAAAAAGCATTGTGTTCTTTGTCTTAATATCTGCTGACTTGTTTATCGGTACACTGTCAGGGATAACGTCACTCTGCTTGACTTCCTGACTGTTTGAAATACTGATATAATCAAGGTCAATTCCACCAGTAACCTCATGTATGCCTATTATGGCTTTTCCCTTTGGAATAAACACACTGCTTATTGTGATTTTATTATAACCCTGTTTGCCCGATGTTACAAATTCAGAAACATCCTTTCCGTTGACAGTAAGAATGTTGTTTTCCTTTTTATCCGAAGCTAAAACAAGAGTAATATTATAATGCTGGTTTGATGGCACAGTTACCTCAAGACCAAAGCTGTTTTCAGCCTTTGTTGTGAAGCTGGTTACATATCCTGTTCCGGAGTAGCCTTTTCTCACCTGACTACGCTTCAGGTCGCCACTTAATTGTCCAAGCTCAGCTTCTATTTTCTGTGAAAAGGAAACGCTTTCAATTGGTGGGACATCAGGCTGAATTTCATCAATTGTTGTCACTTCAGACTCATTTGTCGACGAACTGTCATTTATAATTACGTCACCGTCGGGCATTTTTTTACCGACTCTTGAACAGCCTGTTGAGAGAATTGTTGCTAAAATCAATATATATATAAAGGATTTTTTCATGTTTCCTCCGAAAGATTAAGTTACTATATTAAATAATATCACAATAACCTTTGTCTTTCAACATAAGTTATTCCCTTTTTGCAAAAAAATTTCTTTTTCGAGAAAAATAAAAAGGGCGGGAATTTTCCCGCCCTGATAAATTACTATTATAATGCTTTTGTTGCGATTTCTATAAGAAGCTTCGATACAAGCTCATCAGCAGACATGACTTCTGTTTCACCTGTTTTTCTTGAACGTACTGCAACAGCACCTGATTCAATTTCCTTATCACCGATTACAAGCATATAAGGAACCTTTTCAAGCTGAGCCTGACGAATCTTATAGCCTATCTTTTCATTTCTGTTATCAATATGTGCACGTATTCCAGCAGTATCAAGCTTGTTGTAAAGGGTTGTTGCATATTCAAGCTGAGCGTCAGATATCGGCATAATTTCAACCTGTGTTGATGATAACCATAACGGCAATGCACCTGCATATTTTTCAATGAGCAATGCAAGTGTTCTCTCATAGCAGCCAAGTGATGTTCTGTGGATGATGTAAGGAATTTTTCTTGAACCATCTGCGTCGATATATTCCATACCGAATTTCTTAGCAAGGAGCATATCAATCTGAATTGTTACGATTGTATCTTCTTTTCCGTGAACATTCTTCATCTGGATATCAAGCTTTGGTCCATAGAAAGCAGCCTCATCAATACCGATTTCATAATCAAGACCGATATGGTCAAGAATCTTCTTCATAACGCCCTGTGCTTCATCCCACTGTTCTGCTGTACCTTCATATTTTGCTGTATTGTCTGGATCCCACTGTGAGAAGCGGTATGTTACGTCATCTCTCATTCCTAATGTGTCAAGGATATAGTTTGCAAGGTCAAGGCATCCTCTGAATTCTTCTTCAAGCTGATCAGGACGGAGAACAAGATGTCCTTCAGAAATTGTGAACTGACGGACACGGATAAGTCCGTGCATTTCACCGCTGTCTTCATTTCTGAAAAGTGTTGATGTTTCGCCAAGACGCATTGGAAGATCACGATATGAACGCTGACGGTTTAGGAACACCTGATACTGGAATGGGCATGTCATTGGACGAAGAGCATAGCATTCTTTTGTTTCATCATCAGGATCGCCGAGAATGAACATTCCCTCACGATAATGATCCCAGTGACCTGAAATTTTATATAAATCTCTCTTAGCCATAAACGGTGTCTTTGTGAGGAGGTAACCTCTCTTCTGCTCTTCATCTTCAACCCATCTCTGGAGAAGCTGAATTACTCTTGCACCCTTAGGTAGCATAATAGGGAGTCCCTGTCCGATATAATCAACTGTTGTGAAGAATTCAAGTTCTCTGCCTATCTTATTGTGGTCACGGAGCTTTGCCTCTTCAACAGCCTTTAAATATTCCTCAAGCTCACTTGCTTTAGGGAATGCTGTTCCGTAAATTCTTGAAAGCTGTGGGCCTTCTGCATTGCCCATCCAGTAAGCACCTGTGCAGGCTGTGAGTTTGAATGCCTTGATTGGTGACATTGACATAAGGTGTGGGCCGGCACAAAGGTCAACAAAATCGCCCTGCTTATAGAATGAAAGTTTATCGCCCTGTGAAACGTGCTTATTAATAAGTTCAATCTTCAACGGCTCGTTACGTTCTGTCATAAGCTTTATTGCTTCTTCTGGGGAAAGCTCAAAACGTTCAATTCCAAGACCTTCTTTTGTGAGCTCTTTCATCTTCTTTTCAATCTTTTCAAGATCATCTGATGTAAATGGCTTTTCTACATTGAAGTCATAGAAGAAACCTGTGTCAGTTGCAGGACCTGTTGCAAGCTTTGCATCAGGGTAAAGTGCCTTTACTGCCTGTGCAAGCAAGTGTGCTGCTGAATGCCTGAATGTATGTTTTCCGTCCTTGTCATCAAATGTAAGAACTTCAAATGTGCAGTCATTTTCGATTGCTGTGCGAAGGTCGCAGACCTTTCCGTCAAGCTTTACAGCACAAGCTGCCTTATAAAGCCCCATTCCTATGCCTTTTACAACTTCTGCTGCTGGCATAGCATTTTCAATTTCTCTGACGCTACTGTCTTTTAGTGTTAACTTAATCATAATTTTCTCCTTCTATAATACTATTTGTATATTTAACAATATTTTTTACTTATTGCTATTTGCTTTTTCTCTTACGAGCTCCTCGTGATAAAAATAATTTTTATAATTGATATTGTTGCTCTCACAATACTCTTTAATTTCCTGTGAAAGTCTTATCCAGTATTGCTTGTTGTTCTTATTGTAAATTTCCTTGTACTCGTCATATAACTCTAAATAATTCTGCTGAATATAATTCATTATTGTTGCTTTATAATCGCCACGAAGATTAAGGTTTTCAAGCCAATATTCATCAATGAAATCCTTTGAGCGTTCTATAATAGCCTTAAAGTCAGTGATATACGGGAACATCGGCGACATAAAGAGAACAGTATAAATTCCATTCTCGTGAAGGGTTTTTAAGGTGTCAAGGCGCTCGGCAATAGTGCTTGCATTGTCCATATCATTCCTGAAGCTTTCATCAAGAGTGTTTATTGACATTGATACTGTGAGTTTTTTAAATTGCTTGAGCAAGTCAACATCTCTTGTTATCAGTTTTGATTTTGTGGAAATTCCAACGGTACAATCAATGTCCTTAAGCTGTTCAAGAATGCTTCTGGTGAGCTTGTATTTTTCCTCATACTGATTATAGCAATCAGTGACTGATGAAAGGAAAAGCGTTTTGCCTTCCAATAGCTTTGTATTGATTTTCTTATCACAAAGCTTTATGTCGATAAAATCTCCCCAGGGTTCAGTATGCCCTGTAAAACGCTTCATAAAGCTTGCATAACAATATCTGCAGCCGTGAGGACATCCCACATAAGGATTTATTACATAATCACTCGCAGGGAGCTTTGATTTTGTAAGGTAATCCTTTACTGTAATAATTTGTTCTACCATATACCCTCCTTATGTTCCTCTTATCTGTTCTGCTGATTTTTTATGCGATCAAGGTTATCCTGCTTGCAGAAGGCAGAATCCTTCAATAATTCATATTCATCTTCTGAGCAGATTGCACGACATCTTGCTTCAAAGTCTGCTGTTCTGTCAAAAGCCTTGATGATTCTATCGCATGGATACTCATCACATTCACCGCAGTTACTTATTCCACGTGACTTTGTACATTCAACAATTTTGTATGTGCAGACATTTTCAGGTCTGCATCCATAGCATTTGATTTCATCATTCGAAACAATTCTGTCCCTGCATCCGATTTTGTACCAAAGTAACGCTGTTTCTGAAAGTTCTTTTTCTGTTTTTGGCATAAACCTCGGGCATAATGTACAGTTATCACCACAAGCTGAAATAATCAATTATGTCACTTCCTAAATAAAACAAAAAACGCCCCTGAGGATAAATAATATCCAAAGGGACGATAATATCGTGGTTCCACCCAATTTCACACATAACTGTGCCTTAATTGTTGCCCTGTAACATAGAGCAAAACGTTGTGCTTGTTTTCACACACCCTCATAAGGCGGTACTTCATTGCTATCCAATAATTCTGATTTCAGCTAATACAGAATCTCTCTGAATTGAAATATTACAAATAGTGTCCTCATCAATGGTTTACGAAATATTTAATGGTTATCGGTATTGATTTTATCACTTTCAGACAAATCTGTCAAGAATTTTCGTGATTTTATTAAAAATTTTATCGATTTTACTAAAAATTCCTTGACACAAAGACGTATTCATTATAAAATAGTATTATATCGCATTGCGGTATTATTATTTTAATTAATCGTTAAAATATATAATTATATTTTGAAAAGGAGGTTTAATGTTACAATATGGGAATTGAGATAGTAATTATACTATGTGTCGTTTCTTTGATTATTGGTGCCGCCGTTAGTGGAATCATCCAGTTCAAGCGTGGTATTTCATATAGAATAAAGAACGCCGAAGCTACTATCGGTTCAGCAGAAAAAGAAGCAGAACGTATTCTTGAGGAAGCTAAGAAGAACGCTGAAAGCTCCAAGAAGGAAGCTTTGATTGAAGCTAAAGAAGAAATTATTAAGAGCCGTAACGAAGCAGAAAAAGACATTAAAGAGCGTCGTATTGAGTTGTCAAGACAAGAACGACGTATCCAACAAAAAGAAGAAAATCTTGACAGGAAACTTGATAACATTGAACGTAAAGAAGAACTCCTTCAACAAAAAAATAAAACTGCAGAAGACAAATTAGCTGAAGCTGAAGTAATTAAAAAGAGTCAGCTTGATATTCTTGAAAGAATATCTGAATTTACTATGGAGCAGGCAAAAGATCATCTTTTGCATCTTGTTGAAGAAAAACTTGTTCACGAAAAAGCCGTTAAAATCGCAAACTACGATCAGCAGCTTAAAGAAGAATGTGAAGACAGGGCAAGAAAATATATCAGCCTTGCAATCGCACGATGTGCAGCTGACCAGGTTCAGGAAAATGCCGTTTCCGTTGTTCCACTCCCTAATGATGAAATGAAGGGAAGAATTATCGGACGTGAAGGCCGTAACATCAGAACACTTGAAACACTCACTGGTGTTGATCTTATCATTGACGATACTCCTGAAGCAATCACATTATCATGCTTTGATCAGGTAAGACGTGAAATTGCAAGATTATCACTTGAAAAACTTATCGCAGACGGAAGAATTCATCCAGCTCGCATTGAAGAAATGGTTGAAAAGTCAAAACGTGAAGTTGAACTTAAGATCAAGCAGGAAGGTGAACGTGCAGTTCTTGAAACTAATGTTCACGGACTCAATCACGAACTTGTTAAACTTATCGGACGCTTACGCTTCAGAACAAGCTACCGTCAGAATGTTCTTAACCACTCAATTGAGGTTGCTCACCTTGCAGGACTTATGGCAAGCGAGCTTGGCGTAGATGCAAACCTTGCAAGACGTGCAGGACTTCTCCACGATATCGGTAAGGCTTTATCTTCAGAAATTGAAGGCTCACACGTTCAGATCGGTGTTGATGTATGTAAGAAATACAAGGAAAATGCTGATGTAATCCACGCTATTGAAGCTCACCACGGTGATGTTGAAACAAGAACAGTTGTTGCCGCACTTGTACAGGCTGCTGACGCAATTTCAGCTGCAAGACCTGCTGCAAGAAGTGAAAACTACGAAAATTATATCAAGCGTTTACAGAAGCTTGAAGAAATCTGTACATCTTATGAAGGCGTTGAAAAATCATTTGCTATTCAGGCAGGCCGTGAGGTCAGAATAATGATTTGTCCTGAACAGGTCAACGACGAAAAGATGATTATTGTTGCCAAGGAAATAGCACAGCGAATTGAAGACGAAATGGATTACCCAGGACAGATTAAGGTCCACCTTATCCGTGAAAGCAGAGCGATTGAATACGCTAAGTAATTTTTAAATTTGACTTTTTAAATATACATTTTTATATAAAGTTAATTAAAAAAATTCAGGCATATAATCTTTTTTAAAAAAGATTATATGCCTTTTTCACATTTTTAAGACCTATTGCATATTTTAATATTATACATCAACGTGATTACAGACGATCCCCGCGTCAGTAATATCGATGAATGCATAAGACGGCCTCTTCCCGTCACGTGGTTGCCCAGCACTGCCGGGATTAAGAACATAAAGACCATCTTCATATGAGAAATATCTCTGATGCGTGTGACCAAAAAGGACGATATCAGCCTTGTTCTCCCTTGCAAGACCGACGACTCCTCCCGGTCCACCTTTAACTCCATGTGTATGCCCGTGAAGAAAAATAATCTTCTTACCCCTTTGCATTGTCATACTTACATAAGGTGAATCTGAGGCAAAATCACAGTTTCCACTGACGCTGAGGACTTTCTTATCCGGATATAACATTTTTACGTCCTCAAGTTCTCTTTCCCCATCACCAAGGAAGATAAACAAATCAGCATCCTTATTACGTTCAAAAATTTTATACATAGCATCAAAGTTCCTATGTGTATCTGATATTACTATTATTCTCAAGGTAACCGCCTCGTACAATTCTAATTTTTGCAATTATATCATAATATTTAAGTAATTGCAATTCATTTTAAAGGAGGATTTTTATGAACATGAGCCCAAAAGGTATGGATGCCCTCATTAATCTGGTAAGCAAGAAAATGGGTACTTCTTCTGAATCATTAAAGAAAGATCTTCAGAGTGGAGATATCAACAATCTGACAAAAGGTATGAACAACAACGATGCTCAGAAGCTTAAAGAAGCACTTTCAAATAAAGAACTTACACAGAAAATCATGTCTTCTCCTGAAGCTCAGGAGCTTATGAAAAAACTTCAAGGTAAATAACAATCATAAAACTATCTGTATTGAGGTGACAAAATGGACGATATGATGAGCAGACTTCAGGATGTTCTCAATGATGAAGAAAGCATGAATCAGATTAAAAAGCTTGCTGAAATGCTCGGACAGGGCAACGGCGAGGAAATGCCTGATCTGTCGTCCTTGTTCGGCTCAAATAGTAATGAGAGCGATAAAAAGCCGGGCGATTTTAATTTTGATATGTCAAAGTTAATGGCAATACAGAAACTTCTTCAGCAGGCAAACCAGAAGGATAAAAATACTGATTTTCTTTATGCTTTAAAGCCATTACTTAAAAATGAAAGTCAGGTTAAAATCGACAGAGTTACAAAAGTATTCAAGCTTCTTGCTATATGGCCTTTAATTAAGGAAAGCGGCCTTCTGGGAGGCGATCTTTTTGACATCCTGTAACAACAAGGAAGAATTTGAATCTATGCAGCAGGAGGCTATCAGGCGTGTGCGTGAGATGCAGAAAAGAGCAGACAGCTACATAAAATCACCTGAAAAGCCACCAGAAAAGAAGATAGAGGCTAATCCGAATAAAGAACAGCCACACAACCATTCCGGCAATGATTTTTTTATGAAAAATAACCGTCCTGATTTTCAACAACAACCTCATAATAATCAGAATATTAAAAATCAGCAAGAGGGTTCCAAAAATGCTGCTGAAAAAAATGAAAAGCCAAAAGAGGAAAAAAAGCCTGAACAAACGGCGCAAAACAGGCAAAATGCTTCAAACCCCTTTGCACAGCTGTTCGGTTCAAACTTAGGTGGTTTCAACAGGTTTAAAAATTTTTCAAATGATAACAAGAAGAGTGAACATGCTTTTACAGATGTTTCAGGAAGTGTAGGAAAGCTCCTGAAAAATTTTCAGATTGACGAGGAAAAGCTGCTTATTCTGATACTGATATATGTTCTCTATAAGAATGGTGCTGACATTAAGCTTCTTCTTGCACTTGGATATCTTATAATTTAATACATAATAAAATCCCTGCTGAATATTTACTTTTAGCAGGGATAGTTGTATAATATTACTAATCTTAAATAAAAATTTCGGAAGGTGTAGTAAAATGACAGATTTTGAAAATGCAATTAACGTAATGACCGATTTATTCTCTAAGGATTATCAGTTTGCTCTTGCCACCTGCGATAACAACATCCCTTCTCTTCGTTTTGTGGATACTTATTTTGACGGATATGCTTTTTATATTGTTACATATGCTTTATCACAGAAAGTAAGAGATATCGCGGGAAATTCAAATGTTTCCCTCTATTCAAGAAGAATGTACAGCTTCAGCGGAATTGCTGATAATATCGGTCATCCATTAATGCCTGTAAATGCCCAAATAAGAGATACACTTACAAAAGCATTTGAGCCTTGGTATTTTATGCACAATGATGAAAGTGACAGCAATATGTGCTATCTTAAAATACAGCCTGCAACAGGCTTCTTCCACAAGGACGGGACAGGAGATCGGAAGAGCGTCGTGTAG
>CALMXN010000182.1 GCA_937871145.1 uncultured Clostridia bacterium | reverse complement strand
AACATAGCTGTAATGTATGCACTTTTTTTTGTTGGGGCAGGACAGGCTTTTTCAATAGCAGTATTAAAAGCTGGTTTTGTACTTATCACAAGGGGTAGCGTTGCGGCATTATTAAGTCTTCTCGGTGGGTTACTATCGGTTGCTATTATGCTGATTATTTTATTTATTTTTAAAGAGAAGGTTTCCTATCTTATCATCAGTATAGCTGGTTCGGTTTTTCACAATATCGGTCAGTTCATCGGTATTTCACTTATATATACAAGCATGGGACTCTGGGCGTATCTGCCCTTATTATTAATAGCGGGAATAATTGCAGGAATTGCAACCTCCACCTTGCTAAGATTTATTTTACCGGCTTTTAAAAAGCTTGGTTTAAAATAAATAAAACATTTATTTGGAGGATTCTATGAAGAAAGTATTAGCTCTTGGCCTGAGCCTTTCACTTGCAACAGTAATGTTCGCAGGATGTGGTTCAGACAACGACTCATCATCATCAAAAGCAGATGCTGGTGCAAAGACAACAACAGGTTCACTTAAAACAGGACTTGCTGTAATCTCAAAAACAGGCAGCTCAAAGGACGTTTCTGACAAGGACGGTCTTGCACAGATTGACTCAACAATTGTTGCTGTAACAGTTGACAAAGACGGCAAAATCGTTGAATGTATCATTGATGCTGCACAGACAAAAATTAATTTTGACGCAACAGGAAAGCTAAAGACAGACCTAAAGACTGAGTTCAAGACTAAGAACGAGCTTGGTGATAACTACGGTATGAAGAAGGCTTCAAAAATCGGTAAAGAGTGGTATGAGTTTGCTAACCCCGCTGCTGTTGGTGAGTGGTATGAGCAGGCTGCTGCTTTTGCTAAGTATGTAACAGGAAAAACTGTTGATGAAGTTAAGGGTATCAAGCTTTCAGATGATGGTAAGGCTACTGATGCTGACCTTTCAACATCTGTAACAGTTTCAATTGCTGGTTATATTGAGGGTATCGAAAAGGCAGTAAAGAATTCTAAGGAACTCGGTGCAAAAGCTGGCGACAAGCTTGGTCTTGGCATAGTTACAAACATTGCAAAATCAAAAGATGCTGGTGAAAAAGACGGTATTGCTCAGGCTTACTCAAACTACGGTGTAGTAACAGTTGATAATGCTGGTAAAATTACTTCAGCAACAATCGACGCTTCACAGACAAATGTTAATTTCTCAAAGGCTGGTAAAATCACTTCAGATCTAACAGCTCAGAATATGACAAAGAACGAGCTTGGTGATGAATATGGCATGAAGAAAGCTTCTTCAATCGGTAAAGAATGGTACGAGCAGGCTGCTGCATTCTCAAAGTATGTAACAGGTAAGACTCTTGACGAAGTTAAGGGTATCAAAGTTGAAGACGGTAAGGCTACTGACACAGATCTTAAGGCTTCAGTAACAGTTGGTATTGCTGATTACATAGCTGTAATCAGTAAGGCTGTAGGTACTGCTAAGTAAGCTATCAGAAATTTTCAAGAGGCGGATAGTTCTGCCTCTTGAATTTTTTATATGACAGGAGATAATAAATATTAATTTGTTGTATGCTGTTTTATAATAAACAAAAATATGTTATATTATTAGAGATATATAATTCAAGGAGAAAAAATGAAAAAGAAAATTATTTCACTTTTTATAGCAACAGTATGCGTACTTAATTTTTCTGCCTGCGGTAAGTCAGAACCTCAACGCTATGAGGCACAGTTTCTGAATCTTTTTGATACTGTCACCAACATAATAGGTTATACAGATTCGAAAAAAGATTTTGAAGAGTATGTTCAGTTCATTCACGACGACCTGAAAGTCTATCACGAACTTTATGATATCTATAATGATTATGATGGAATAAATAATATAAAAACAATAAATGACAAGGCTGGAATTGAACCTGTTAAGGTTGATAAAAAAATTATTGACCTTCTTGTATTTGCAAAGCAGAAATATACTGAAACCAATGCTTCGTTCAATATAGCAATGGGAAGTGTCCTTGAAATATGGCACGATTACCGGACTGAAGGAATTGATGATCCTGAAAATGCAGAGCTTCCACCAATGGAAAAATTACAGGCTGCAAAAAATCACACTGATATAAATAAAATTATCATTGACGAAGCAAACTCAACAGTTTATCTTGCGGATAAGGATATGAGTATTGATGTTGGTTCTGTAGGAAAAGGCTATGCGACAGAACAGGTTTGTAGAGATGTTGAGAAAAAAGGCTTTAAGCACGGGCTTGTCAGCGTTGGCGGAAATGTAAGAGCAATCGGCAATAAGGGTATTGACAATGAGATGTGGAATGTCGGTGTTGAAAATCCTGATAGGGAAAGCGAAAAAAAGAGCCTTGTTACAGTAAAAATTGAAAATATGTCGCTCGTAACAAGTGGCGATTATCAGAGGTATTATACTGCTAACGGAGTGCAATATCACCATATTATAAATGATGATACCTTAATGCCTTCAACATACTTTCGTGCTGTGACTATCCTTTGTAAAGATTCAGGGTATGCAGATGCATTATCAACAGCAGTATTCAATATGCCTTACGAAAAAGGGCTTGAATTCATCAACTCACACAAAAACATCGAAGCAATGTGGGTGTTCAAAAACGGCGATATAAAATACAGTAAGAATTTTGAAAGCTATATTAAAAAATAGCATTGAATAAAAATTTAAGAGGTGTTTTTATGATCAGACATATTGTTTTCTGGAAGCTTAAGGACGAGGCTGAAGGCAACGATAAGCTAACCAATGCTGAAATTATTAAGACAAAGCTTGAGGCTCTTAATGGCAAGATTGAGGGACTTTTAAAAGCAGAAGTAAATCAGAACTTTAATCCGAACGGTTATGATGTTTGTCTTTATTCAGAATTATCTTCAAAGGGTGCACTTGATTTTTATCAGAATCATCCTCTCCACGTCGAGTGTAAGGATTTTATCGGTAAGGTTGTCACCGACAGGGTAGTAACAGACTGCGAAATATAACAAAAAGGCAGAGGTTTTCCTCTGCCTTTTTTATGTGCATATATTATTATTACTATTAATATTGACATGCGAAGGGGTTTGAGGGCGATCGCAAAGCCCCCATAAATAGATTTATTGCATAGTACTTTTTGTCTATGTCATTTCTTGTCTTGATACAAGAAATGACGAAAGAAAATCAAGACAAAGCCTCAGACACTCTGATTGCGTAGCAATCAGCAACTCGGCTTTGTCATTTCTGCGCTCCGACGCCGATTTTGAGTGACGGTCGCTCAATCAACCAGTAAAGTTTGCATTTCTAT
>CALMXN010000181.1 GCA_937871145.1 uncultured Clostridia bacterium | reverse complement strand
TTGCAATAGAGGCGCCGTTTATTCCCACTATCGGAATAAGAATAAGGTTTAAAACAATATTAAGCAATGCTCCGAAAAGCAAGGTGTAGAATGAATTCTTTGATTTTTTTGTTGCTGCATATATGCTTCCAAGAAAGGACGTAAAACAGGTAAACACCGCAGCAAGTACAAGAAATGGAATATATCTGTAAGCTATAAAATACTTATTATCAAGGAGTATTTTTACCAGTGGCATAATACAGAGTAATATTCCGCCGGCAACAATATAAACTACTGATTGATTTGAATTGAAAACATTTGTATAGAATCTTCCTTTTTTGCTTGAATCATATTCTGTGATTGCTGATAAATTCCATGCCTGATTGAACATTGAGTATATAGCTGTAATTATTGTCGGAATTTTATATGCGGCGGCATACAATCCGTTTGCGTTGTCACCGATAAAGGTCTGAACAAGAAATCTGTCAGAAACATTTGTAATCCACCACATTATCATTGCCGGCATAAGTGGTACTGAGAATTTCAGCATCTGTCGCATAACTGTTTTTTTGAGAGAGCTCAATGAGAAATACTTATAAAGCTCTGCAATGATAAATAAGAATATTATTGAAATAAAATCTGAAAGCATTATTGCAAGCAGATAGCCAATAAGACCAATTTTCAAAACTACAAGAAAAAGTATATTTAATCCAAGCATTAAAAATGTTGTCAGAATTCCGTTAAATGCATAAAGTTTTAAAAGCTGTTTTGACCTGACAAATTCAGAAAAGTGCAGTTTTATACTTGCAATAAAAACATATAGATATAGTAATATTCCATAGCCTTTTACAAACCTTATCATTGAAATAAACGGCATAAACGGCAGTAACACAAGCATGCCAAAAATTATTACTACAAAGCCAGTTGTAAAAACGGTCTTTTTATTATATCTTTTATCAAGTCCGAAGCGTATGACACTTTCAGTTATAGCAACTGAAACAATAGGGATGAGAAGATTTGCGCATTGCATAAGTAAATCAGCAATACCAAAATCCTTTGGCACGAGTGCGTGTGTATACAACGGCACAAGAAGGAATACAAGAATTTTTGAGCTGAATGTACCTATCGCAAATATAAGCGTATTTGAAAACAGCTTTTTATAACTGTCTTTTTTTTGTGTTTCTTCTTTCATCGTCTTTTCCTTTTTAAATTTTTAAAATTACTTTTATAGTATAACATAAATTTATCCAAAAGAAAAATATTTTCTTAAATATCTTTTATTAATTAATTTTATATGATATACTGTTAACAACTATTAAAAACTGGAGGTATAATATGAAAAGTATGTTAAAGGCTCTGATATTTGTTGGAATTGTTTTGGGCGCATTATTTTCAATAAAACTCGGTTTGGAATTATGGTCAACAAAAATGAAAAAGTACTTTGTGGTAGATAAATATTAATAGATTTATTAATAAAAACACAAAGCCTTGCTGATAAACAGCAAGGCTTATTTCTTAGTTATTTATCTTCCTTTTATGATAGCTCGCAAAGTCAAAGCGAATCTGCTCGCAGATAAATGAAAGCATTTTGGTTGTGATTGCAAAAAGATTCTGTATTGTTTCACAGTTAATATCAAGCGGGATGTCGGCAGGGTACCTTGTTTCAATATAATATTTATTGAGAGTAACGCTGTCTTTTAAATATTGGCGGAAGTGGTCATCCATCATCGTTGCCTGCTTACAAAGCCAGGTGAGGTTGTGCCCGTCAAAAAGCTTATGGTTTTTAAAAAGCATATAACCCTTCAGGGCTTTTTCTATACACTGCTGGCAATGAAACGCTGTTGCAAAATAACATCTTTCGTCCTGAATAAGATTTTTTGCAGCAAGATAATCAAGATTGGCGTGGAAAAGCCAGTCAAAATATCTTCTGCTGTCGCAGGGGTTATTCCTATAACTCATACAGGACCACCCCCGTTTTTGATATTTTACTTGCAAATGATGCTTCATCTTCTCTTAGATTGTTCCACTCAGAATTCCTGTAAAGCAGGACATCGAACGGATTTTCACAATCAAGCTCAAGATAAAGATTGCATTCAAGCTCATTTGTATCAACATCATCAGGGACTATTACGCAAAGCTTGAAAGAAGTAAGACTATCAAAAAGATCATACTTTTTGTTGAACAGAATTACCATATGCGGATTGCATATATCAAGAATCTGATCAACAACATTCATAATAATTGGGTTCTCAGTCATAATAACCTCCCGCTGTTGTTTTCTATATATATATTATCACTTATTATGTGTTAATGCAATTAAATTCAAAAAACAGTTGAAATTTTTACCGATTAGGGTTATTATAAATAATACAAAATATATGGAAGTGATAACTTGCTGAATAGATTTTTAGATGCCTTTTTTTCTTTGCCTGTTATAAAAAAATTCAGACCTTTTTATGATAAAAGGAAGGATCTTGTACTATACGCTTTTTTCGGAATTCTTACTACAGTTGTGAGCTTCTGCTCATTCTGGGCATTTGAAGTTATACTGCATAACGTC
Organism: uncultured Clostridia bacterium; assembly: GCA_937871145.1. Lineage (GTDB taxonomy): Bacteria > Bacillota > Clostridia > Oscillospirales > Ruminococcaceae > SZUA-444. The sequence goes on along the minus strand of CALMXN010000181.1, from coordinate 1,350 downwards.
CATTGGCACGTTTATATTTCAAACACAATTTCATGGATATGCGCTGTTGAATTTGCATTTTTCACAAACAGAAGATGGGTTTTCAATTCCCCAACAAAAACATTCTATTCTTTCATCAGACAGATGGCACTATTCTATACAGGAAGATTTGTTTCCTTCCTTATTGAAATGTTCCTTATCTGGGCGTTTGTAACAATGCTTGGCATTAATTCTCTTGTTGTAAAGATATTTGCAACAATCATCGTACTTATCATAAACTATATAATAAGTAAACTTGTCGTTTTCAGAAAGAAACCAGATCTTGCTGAGGTAACAAATGACTAAATTTTTAGTAAAACTATTTATAAAGGACAGCGATGATACTGATAATCCTGTTGTAAGATACAGGTATGGAACCTTTAGTGGCATTATCGGTATCTTCCTTAACATCTGCCTTTTTACAGGGAAGTTCATTGCGGGGCTGATTACTTCTTCCATTGCTATCGCAGCCGACGCTTTCAACAACCTTTCTGATGCAGGTTCATCAATAATAACTCTTGTCGGCTTTAAAATGGCAAGCAAACCCGCTGACAATGAGCATCCATTCGGTCATGGAAGATTTGAATACATTTCGGGCTTTATTATTTCAATGATTATCGTTCTCATGGGATTTGAAATCGGTAAATCGTCCGTTGGTAAAATCATTCATCCTGTTGGTGTAACCTTCAGCACAATTTCAATAGTTGTTCTTGTTATATCCGTTATTGTAAAGCTATGGATGTGCTTTTTCAACCGAAAGCTTGGAAAATTGATTAACTCACAGACAATGATAGCCACTTCTATGGATAGTATGAGTGATGTTCTTGCAACAACTGCGGTTATTGCCGGTGTACTCATATCAAAGTTCTTCAAGCTCAATATTGACGGCTATCTTGGTATTGCTGTTGCATTGTTTATCCTTTATACAGGGCTGTCTGCTGCTAAAGGAATGCTTGACCAATTACTCGGAGAAGCACCTGACAAGCAGTTTATCAAGGATATCAAGGAATTTGTAATGTCTTATAAGGAAATTGTCGGCGTTCATGATGTCATTATCCACAGCTACGGACCAAGCAGACGTATAATTTCACTTCATGCTGAAGTTCCTTGTGAGATGGACATTATGGCTATACATGATGTCATTGATGTTATTGAAGCTGAAATTAATAAGAAGTTTTGCTGTTCTTCTGTCATTCATATGGATCCTATTGCAATTAACGATGAATTCACACTTAAAACTGCATATCAGATAATCAGGATTCTCGCTGATATCGACGCTGATATATCAATGCACGATTTCAGAATGGTAAGATCGGAAGAGCGTCGTGTAGG
>CALMXN010000180.1 GCA_937871145.1 uncultured Clostridia bacterium | reverse complement strand
TTGGTGGTGAAATATGAAGAATATTGCAACAAAGCTTATAATGTTTTTATGTGCCTGTATTATGGCAAGCTCTTTTATATCAATAGAAAGCCTGGTAGTATTACTGCTTGTCTGCCTTGCAGTTGCATCATTGGCAGAATACAATAGTAATATCAAATTCTCGATAACGGTTTTCATAGCGGTTACTATCTGCGCTTATTATTATACGGCGATAATCTTCTTCATTCCGCTGTTTATGTATGATTTATTTCGAACCCGATTACATTATCTTTCTTTAACAGGAATAGTTGCTGTAGCTTTTCAGATTCAGAATTTAAACCTTAAGGATATATTCCTGCTCCTTATAATAAGTGCAAGTGCATATTTTATAAAATATCAGATAGAAAAGGATACTGCATCATTTGAAAAGCTCCTGATCCAAAGGGACGAACAGCATAATAAAAGAATTATTCTTGAAGAGAGAATAAAGGCACTTACCGAAAAGCAGGATGCCCAGATTAACATAGCCACCCTTAACGAGAGAAACAGAATTGCTCACGAAATTCACGACAATGTCGGGCATATTTTATCAAGTTCAATAATTCAGATAGGTGCGGCAATGGCAACCACAAAAGAAGAACACACAAAACAAAGCCTAAGCGTTATCAAGGACACTCTTAATAAAGGAATGGACTCGATAAGAAGCAGCATACACAATATTCATGATAATTCCATTGATCTTGATAATGAATTGAAACAGATTACTGACAATTTTTCTTTCTGCAGAATACGATACAGATATGATGTGGTGACTCCTCTTCCGCTTAAAGTAAGATACGATGTTATTGCAATATCAAAAGAAGCTCTTTCAAATGTAATCAAGCACTCAGACGCAAAACACGTCACGCTGAATGTTTTTGAACATCCTGAATTCTATCAGCTTATTATTTTTGACAATGGCACGAAAAAAACAATTACTGACAATACAGGCATGGGACTTGACGGAATTAAACAAAGAGTCAGCACATTCAATGGAATAATCAATATCAGTTATGACAAGGGCTTCCGAATATTTATTTCAATACCAAAAAAGGCTGGTGAAAAGAATGAAAATAGTAATAGTTGATGATGACGCACTCGTAGCAGTATCCTTGAAAACAATAATTGAAGCAAGCGGAAGGGTTGAGGTCGCCGCAACAGGCAATGACGGCTCAGAAGCAATAGAGCTTTTTAAAAAGCACAGACCTGACATTCTCCTTATGGATATAAGAATGCAGAAGATGACAGGGCTTGAAGCAGCAAAGATTATATTATCTGAATATCACGATGCAAGAATACTGTTCCTTACTACCTTTTCAGATGATGATTACATAAGACAGGCACTATCTCTTGGGGTGAAAGGCTACATCTTAAAGCAGAATTATGAAAAGCTTATTCCTGCACTTGAGGCTGTTTGTGACGGACATAATGTTTTTGGTGATGAGATTGTATCGAGAATTCCGGCTGTTATGAATTCTTCTGAAAAACCAAACAAAACCGATTTTGGGCTCAATGATAGGGAGATTGAAATTATCTCTCATATTTCACAGGGACTTTCAAATAAAGAAATTGCCTCAAAGCTCTTTCTGAGCGAAGGAACAGTGCGAAATTACATAAGCGTTATTTTAGATAAGCTTGATCTTCGTGACAGAACGCAGATTGCAATTTTTTATTATAACAATCTTGTCTGATTTCATATATTGTATATTAAAAAGCGCCAAAGGATTTTT
>CALMXN010000179.1 GCA_937871145.1 uncultured Clostridia bacterium | reverse complement strand
AGTTCAGACGTGTGCTCTTCCGATCTAAAGGCCGCTGGTGGAGTCAAGACAAAGGAAGACCTTGAAATGTTTATCATTGCTGGCTGCGACAGAATTGGTACAAGCTCGGCAATTACAATTCTTACATCAGGTGTTTCACAGGGATATTGATTTAGGGAGTGATATTATGAATAACATTAAAAGAGTTTTTTTAATTGTTCTTGACAGCGTTGGTATAGGTGAATTACCTGATGCTGATAAATACGGTGATAAGGGAAGCAACACACTTAAAGCCTGCTATAATACAGGAAAACTGAATATTCCTAATATGCAGAGTATTGGTATTTTTAATATAGACGGAATTGATTTTGGCAATAAGTGCAATGAGCCAAAGGGTGCTTATGGACGAATGGCAGAAGCCTCAAAGGGAAAAGATACGACAATTGGTCACTGGGAAATCAGCGGAATAATTTCCGAAAAGCCATTGCCGACATATCCGAATGGCTTCCCAAAAGAGCTCGTTGATGAATTTGAAGCGAAAACAGGCAGAAAAATTCTTTGCAACAAGCCATATTCAGGTACGCAACTTCTTCTTGACTATGGCAGAGAGCACGTTAAGACAGGCGACCTTATAGTTTATACCTCAGCCGACAGCGTATGGCAGATTGCCGCTCATGAGGATATTGTGCCTGTTGAAAAGCTATATGAATACTGTCAGATAGCAAGAGATATGCTGACAGGTGAGCATAATGTAGGTCGAGTTATCGCAAGACCTTTTGTGGGAGAATACCCTGATTATAAGAGAACTACAAACCGCCACGATTTTTCACTTGAGCCACCTAAGAATACTTTTCTTGATGAAATTAAAAAAGCGGGACTCGATACAATCGGTGTAGGAAAAATCTATGATATTTTTGCCGGCAAGGGAATAAATGATTACACAAGAACAGTAAACAATTCTGACGGAATGGCAAAAACCATGCAATATGCTGACAAGGATTTTAAGGGCGTATGCTTTATAAATCTTGTTGATTTTGATATGGTTTACGGACATAGAAATAATGCATTGGGTTACACAGAAGCACTCAATGCCTTTGATAAGGAGCTTGCTGATCTGCTTGGTAAGCTTGGTGAAAATGATGTTCTTATGGTAACAGCTGACCACGGTTGTGACCCGTCGACTCCAAGCACAGACCATTCAAGAGAATACACACCATTGCTTATTGCAGGGAATAAGATAAAGACTGATATAAATCTTGGCACAAGAAAATGTTTTTCCGACATTGGTAAAACCGTCTGTGACCTTCTCGGCGTAAATTCTGATATAGCGGGCGAATCATTTGCTGATAAAATTTTGAAATAGAGGTGCAGTATGACTGATAGAGAACTTATTAAGGAAGCTTTTCTTGCAATGGAAAAATCATATTCACCTTATTCAGGATATAAAGTCGGAGCAGCACTTTTGTGCAGGAACGGAAAAGTTTTCAGAGGATGTAATATCGAATCGTCAACCTATTCCCCGACAAATTGTGCTGAAAGGACAGCCTTTTTTAAGGCAATTTCTGAAGGTGAGCTTGAGTTCGAAGCAATAGCAGTAACAGGCGGTCAAGGCGGAGTAGTTTCAAGCTATTTTTATCCTTGCGGTGTATGCAGACAGGTTATGGTTGAGTTCTGCGATATGAAAACGTTCAGGGTTATTACTGCAAAAAGTCAGGAAGATTATGAAGTATGTACCCTTGAAGAGCTTATGCCGAAAATGATAAAGCCTGAAAAAATTTAGTTTAAAATAAATTTTAATCAACAGTAACATTTTTATGTTGCTGTTTTTATTTTTATCAACTTATAAATTATTGTTTTGTGGGGAAATTATTGTTATTACAATTAATTCATTTTAAAATCTTATTTTTATTGGAGGATATTATGAAAAGATTTTTTGCTTTATTTTTTGCAACATTAATTTCAATATCGCTGACAGCCTGTGCTGGAAATAACGATGAAGGTAATGCCGACAAAAACGGAAAATATGAAATAGCATTGGTAACCGACTATGGTTCTGTTGATGATAAGTCATTCAATCAGGGCGCGTGGGAAGGACTTACCGACTATGCAAAGAAAAAAATAAGTCATATCAGTATTACAGACCAACAGAAAAATCAACTGATGCTTACCTTAATACATTCCAGATGGCAGTAAAAAACGGTGCGAAAATCATTATATGTCCTGGCTTCCTTTTTGAGCCAGCAGTATTCAAAGCACAGGATATATACAAGGATGTTAAGCTTGTTATCCTTGACGGTGTCCCACAGGACGGTAGCTATAAGAATTTCAAAACCGCCGAAAACACTTATTCAATCGTTTATGCAGAGGAACAATCAGGCTTCCTCGCTGGATATGCCGCAGTAATGGATGGCTACAAGAAGCTTGGCTTTATGGGCGGTATGGCTGTTCCTGCTGTTGTAAGATTCGGTTATGGATATGTTCAGGGAGCTGAATACGCGGCAAAAGAGCTTGGACTAAAGCAAGGTGATATAAAAATAAAATACACCTATACAGGTGGATTTGACCCAATGCCTGAATATCAGACTAAGGCAGCCTCATGGTATCAGAGCGGAACAGAAGTAATATTCTCATGTGCTGCACTTGTTGTAAATAATGTTACAGCCGCAGCAGAAGCAGCAGGCAAGAACAAGTATGTTATCGGCGTTGACGTTGACCAGAAGGACGAGTCAAAGACAGTTATTACTTCTGCTATGAAGAATCTTCGCGGAACTGTTACAAAAGCTTTGGAAGAATTCTATAACGGTGAGTTCAGGGGCGGAAAGAATGATGTTCTTGGAGCAGAGGTTGACGCATTAGGGTTGCCAGACGATTTCTCACGTTTTAAAAAATTTAACAAGGATGACTATAAAGATATATACGAAAAAATCAAGGGAAATGATAATGGTATTACTGATTCAATTATCAAGGATACAAAGGACGGCAAGCAGGTTTCAATAAAGGATCTTCAGAAGTCGCTGAAGCTTGTTGACCTTGAAGAAGTTAAATAATTTAAGTAGCAAGAGGATGTTTTATCATCCTCTTGTTGTTGATACTTATTTTCACAAAGAGGTGGCAGTATGGAGTATGTCGTAGAGATGCTCAATATTACAAAAAAGTTTTCAGGCATAAAGGCAAATGATAACATAACTCTTCAGGTTAAAAAAGGTGAAATTCACGCACTTCTTGGGGAAAACGGTGCAGGCAAGTCAACCTTAATGAGTGTGCTCTTTGGAATATATCAGGCTGAAAAGGGTAGCATCCGTATCCGTGGCAGGGATGTGCGGATTATGAACCCTAAGAATGCCAGTGAAATGGGAATAGGAATGGTTCATCAGCATTTTAAGCTTGTTAAGGATTTTACTGTTCTTGAAAATATAATTCTTGGTGAAGAAACCTCAACTCTCGGCTTTCTTCGTATGGATGATGCGCGTGATAAAGTTGAACAGCTTAGCAAAAAATATAATATGAGAATAAATCCTGACGCAAAGATTTCGGAAATTTCCGTCGGTATGCAACAGCGTGTTGAAATTCTCAAAATGCTTTACAGAAACAACAATATTCTTATTTTTGATGAGCCGACAGCTGTTCTTACCCCACAGGAAATTAACGAGCTTATGCAGATAATGAAGGGAATGGCGAGTGAAGGTAAATCAATAATATTCATAACTCATAAGCTCAATGAAATAAAGGCCGTCGCCGATAACTGTACTGTTTTAAGGCGTGGAAAGCATATCGGTACTGTAAACGTCAATGAAACCTCAAAAGAACAAATGTCGGAAATGATGGTGGGCAGAAAAGTCAGCTTTAATGTTGAAAAGACACCTTTCGAGCCAGGTGAAACGATACTTTCCGTACGAAATCTTTCAAAGAATTCAAAGCACGGTGGTAAGAAAGTTTTAAGCAATATTTCCTTTGAAATAAGAAAAGGAGAAATTCTCAGTATTGCTGGAATTGACGGCAACGGACAGTCCGAGCTTGTTGAGGCACTAACAGGACTCAATCCATCAGATGAGGGACAGATAGTTTTAAGAGGACAGGAAATTTCGAAAAGGAGTATCAGATACCGCAATATAAACGGACTTGCTCATATACCAGAAGACAGGCATAAGCACGGGCTTATCCTTGATTATTCTCTTGAAGAAAACCTTATTCTCAAAAGATATTTTACAAAGAAATTTGCGCCGAGTGGTTTTATCCGCACGAGTGTTGCTAGGCCTTTTGCAAACAAGCTGATTTCAGAATTTGATATAAGAAGTGGTGAAGGAGCAAAGACAAAGGCAAGAAGTATGTCAGGCGGGAATCAGCAGAAAGCAATTATTGCAAGGGAAATAGATACCGACCATAATGTTCTTATAGCTGTTCAGCCAACAAGGGGGCTTGATGTCGGTGCTATTGAATATATCCACAATCAGCTTATTTCAGAGCGTGAGGCGGGAAAGGCAATTCTCCTTGTGTCTTTTGAAATTGATGAAGTTATGGACATCAGCGACAGAATTCTTGTAATGTATGAGGGAAAAATCACAGCGGATTTAGACCCGAAGACAACGACAGTAAACGACCTTGGCTTATATATGGCGGGTTCAAAAAGGAGTGTGGCTGAGTGAAGCGAATGAAAAGCTTTTTAGCGTCTGACAATCATTCAGCAGTGCTTTCGTCAATTATCGCAATAGTTGTCGGGCTTGTTTTCGGACTTCTGATTCTTCTTATAAGTGACCCTGCTAATGCGTGGAACGGTTTTGCAACAATTCTTTCAGGTGGTTTTGCTGGTGGACTTCGTGGCGTGGGTGATGTATTCTATTACGCAGTACCTGTGATGATGACAGGGCTTGGTGTTGCTTTTGCATTCAAGACAGGTCTTTTCAATATTGGCGGACCTGGCCAGTTCATTTTCGGGGCATACTGTGCAATACTTGTTGCTATAAAATTTACATTTCTACCTGGGTCCTTAAAATGGCTTGTGCCTCTTATTGTTGCAATGATAGGTGGAGCTTTATGGGCATCAATCCCCGGCTTGCTTAATGCATATTTCAAAGTCAATATTGTAATAGGTTCTATAATGATGAACTATATCGGAATGTATATTACAAATTACCTGATAAAGCTTACAATATTTGATTCCACAAAGAATATGACTCTCCCTGTACCACAAGGTTCTACATTGCCAACTGGGGGGCTTGATAAAATATTCCCGTTAAGTAGTATCAATATAGGAATTTATATTGCAATCATAATGGTTATAGTGATTTATATTCTTCTTGAAAAAACAAAGACAGGCTATGAACTCAAAGCCTGTGGCTTTAATAGAGATGCTGCAAAATATGCAGGTATCAACGAAAAAAGGAATATTATTGTTTCAATGATGATATCAGGTGCGCTGATGGGGCTGGGTGGTGCTATAATGTACCTTTCAGCGTCAGGCAAGCATATATCTGTTGTGGACGTTCTTGCCCCTGAAGGCTTTAATGGAATTCCTGTTGCGCTTCTTGCATTGAACAATCCATTCGGGGTATTCTTCTCAGCAATATTTATAGCTTATATTACAGTAGCGGGATTTTATATGCAGTCATACGGCTTTGTTCCTGAAATTATTGATATAATTATTTCAACAATAATTTATTTCAGTGCTTTTGCTCTAGTGCTTCGTGGAATAATTTCAAAGGCTGTTCTGAAAAGCGAGCAAGAGGGAAACGGAGGTTAATATAAATGGATACTTTCTATTTTCTCGTTCAGCAGACTATGTTCTTTTTTATTCCTCTTATGATTGTCGCACTCGGCGGAATGTTTTGTGAAAGCAGTGGCATTATCAATATTGCTCTTGAGGGTATTATGGTAATCGGTGCATTCTTCGGGCTGTTGTTTGTGAGTATTAATCAGGATAATATGAGCGGACAGGGCTTACTGATAATTGCTATGCTTATTTCAATAGTGGTGGGAATTATATTTTCATTATTTCATGCCTTTGCATCAATCAATCTTAAAGCTGACCAGACAATAAGCAGTACAGCACTTAATATGTTTGCGCCTGCCTTCTGTATCTTTGCAGCAAGAGTTGTACAGGATGTTCAGCAGATAAGCTTCAAAAATACCTTCAGAATTGAAAAGGTAACATGGTTCGGCGACATTCCGATAGTCGGTAAAATGTTTTTTCAGAACACATATATAACTACCTATATAGGTATTGCAATTCTCATAATATCAAGTATAATTTTATATAGAACAAAGTTTGGTCTGCATCTGCGTTCCTGTGGCGAAAATCCGCAGGCGGCTGAGTCAGTCGGTATAAGTGTATATAAAATCCGTTACGCTGGTGTAATGCTTTCAGGTGCACTTGCTGGGCTTGGCGGAATAGTATATGTAATTCCAACCTCAACAAACTTTAACGCAACAGTTTCAGGTTATGGCTTTTTAGCACTTGCCGTTCTTATTTTCGGTCAGTGGAAGCCAGGGAAGATTTTCCTCGCTGCTTTGTTTTTCGGCGTTATGAAAACACTTGCAGCGGCTTATTCGGGGATACCGTTTTTCCTTAAAATAAATATTCCTGACACATTCTATAAAATACTGCCATATGTAGCAACACTGATTGTTCTTTCATTCACTTCAAGAAAATCACATGGTCCGGTAGCCGCAGGAATACCTTATGATAAGGGTGCAAGATAAAAATAACATTATTTAAGGGGGACAAAAAATGCTGACAGAAGACGGAAAGCAATATCACATTCGTTGTAAAGAGGGCGAAGTAGGAAGATACGTTCTGCTCCCTGGTGACCCTTTCAGAACAGACGTAATAGCAAGCTACTTCGATGATGCAAAGCTTATTGCACACAATCGTGAACATAAGACATGGACAGGTTACCTCGACGGCGAAAAGGTAACTGTCACTTCAACAGGAATGGGATGTCCTTCTGCTGCTATTGCAGTTGAAGAGCTTATAAAGTGTGGTGCTGATACTTTTATAAGGGTCGGCACAGCAGGAAGAGTCAGCGACAGGTCACAGGATATGACACTTGATGGTGTTATCAATACTGCGGCTGTTCGTGATGAGGGAACGACAATTCACTATGTACCGATTGAGTTCCCGGCAGTTGCCGACAGGCATGTTGTTGATGCCCTTGCAAGAGCGTCAAAGAATCTTGGCTATAACTTCATTGAAGGAATAACACAGTCAAAGGATTCATTCTATGGTCAGCACGAACCTGACAATATGCCAGCATCAGCAAGACTCCACGAAAGATGGGATGCCTGGAAAAAGGCAGATGTCCTCACAAGTGAAATGGAAGCTGCAGCAATATTTGTTATCTCATCTATCAGAGGTTGCAGAGCAGCATCAATAATGTCTTTTTTAAATACTGATATAAAAAAGAATATTGAGGTTGCACGTGATGCACTCAGGATTCTTATTAAGGAAGATAAACAGAAATAATAAAAACAGCCTTGCTAATTAAAATAAAAGCAAGGCTGTTTTTTCATTCTACTGAAATAGCATTTACCGGGCAGCTGCCCTGAGCATCAAGAGCATCATCCTGACTTGACTCAGGCACATCATCATTAATTGCTATTGCAAGACCATCGGAATCCATTGAGAAAACGTTCGGACAGATTGATGGACAAAGTCCGCATCCGATACAGGTATCCTTATCAACTTTTGCTTTCATATTACACCCCCCTGATTTAATTATTTTATGTTTCTGACTAAAAAATATACGTTTATTTATAATTAGCATTCTGGATGGTAGAGTGATAATATTAAAAAGCAGGAGTTTTATGCTCCTGCTTTTAATTTTACTCAACTGTAACAGATTTTGCAAGATTCCTTGGCTTATCAACATCACAGCCACGTAAAGCTGCTGTGTAGTAGGAAATAAGTTGGAGCGGGATAATTGAAATCATAGGCATTAATAGGTCGTTAATCTTAGGTAAATCTACTCTGTAATCAGCAACGCCTTCTTCAACCTCGGCACCTTCCTGACATACAAGAATAACCTTTGCACCACGGGCTTTAACTTCCTTGATATTGCTGATAGTCTTTTCAAAAAGTTCTGTCTGTGTTGCAACAGCAATAACAGGCATACCGTCAGTAATAAGTGAAATTGTTCCGTGCTTTAATTCACCAGCAGCATAAGCTTCAGAGTGAATGTATGAAATTTCTTTAAGCTTTAATGAACCTTCCATACTCATTGCGTAGTCAAGGCCACGACCGATGAATAAGAGACTGTCAGCATTGATAAGTTTTGAAGCAATATACTGAAGATTGTCCTTTTGTTCAAGGTACTTGTCAATAACCTCAGGAGTTTCCTGAAGCTGTCTGATAAAGGACTTGCATTCATCCTCTGAAATCTTGCCTTTTATATAAGCAAGCTTAAATGCAAGCAGATACATTACAGCAATCTGAACAGAATATGCTTTTGTTGAAGCAACAGCAATTTCAAGACCGGCACGGGTATAGATTACCATATCAGCATCTCTTGCAATTGATGAGCCAACAACATTGACAATAGCAAGTGTCTTTGCACCCTTCTGCTTTGCAAGGCGAAGAGCAGCAAGTGTATCGGCAGTTTCACCTGATTGTGAAATGATAATTACAAGATCCTTGTCAGTGATAATAGGATTTCTATATCTGAATTCTGAAGCAATGTCGACAGTAACAGGCATCCTTACAAGGCCTTCAATTACATACTTTCCGACAACACCAGCGTGCATTGCAGTACCACAAGCAACAACGAATACGTTATTGAAGCCTTTGAGAACTTCATCTGTAAGACCTGCTTCTTCAAGGTCAGGCAATTCATTTATAATTCTTGGGTTAATTGTGTTTTTAATAGCTGTTGGCTGCTCGTGAATTTCCTTAAGCATAAAATGCTCATAACCGCATTTTTCAGCAGCTTCCATATCCCAGTCAGCAATCTTAAGTTCCTTTGTGATTTCTGATTTATGGATATCAAAGAATTTTACTTCGTTTTCCTTCAATACAGCAATTTCATCACTTTCAAGAAGATAATATTTTTTTGTATATTTTAAAATAGCAGGAACGTCAGAAGCAATGAAGTTTTCATTGTCACCAGTACCAACAATAAGAGGAGATTCCTTTCTTACTGCATAAATTGTATCAGGATAGTCCTTGAAAACAATTCCGAGTGCAAATGAACCTCTGATTTCTTCAAGAGTTTCAGTAATAGCGTCAAGAGCATCACCCTTGTAGTAATAATCAAGGAGCTTTGCAACAGTTTCTGTATCTGTTTGTGAAACAAATTCATATCCTTTTTTGATAAGGAAGTTTTTAATGTCCATATAGTTTTCGATAATACCATTATGAACAATTGAAAGTGTTGCATTTCCGTGAGGATGTGCATTTATATCTGAAGGCTCACCGTGAGTAGCCCATCTTGTATGACCTATTCCGCAGGTTCCCTGTGGGATACCTTCTGCTGAAAGCTTGTCAGCAAGGTTCTGCAGCTTACCCTGTGCCTTTACTGTTTTAATTGAACCATTTTCTATTACTGAAATACCTGCTGAATCATAACCACGATATTCAAGCTTTGACAAACCGTCAAGTAATACTTTTGTACAGTTTTTTTCTCCTACATATCCGACAATTCCACACATAGTGATTCCTCCAAAATTATTTCTCAATATCAGTAATCATATTAACTCTATTAGCATGACGACCGCCTTCAAAATCAGTATTTATAAATACATTGATAAGTTCAAGGGCATATTCATCGCCGACAACTCTTGCACCAAGACAAAGAACATTGGCATCATTGTGAAGCCTTGTATATTTTGCAGAATAATAATCTGAACATACTGCCGCACGGATACCTTTTACCTTGTTTGCTGCTATTGACATACCAACACCTGTTCCACAAAGAAGAATTCCAAGGTCAGCCTTTTTACTTACAACAATGTCGCAGACTTCCTTTGCTTTTAAAGGGTAATCGCATTTTTCCCCATCTGCGCAACCGCAGTCCATATAGTCAATATTGTTTGCCTTAAAGTATTCAATGATTTTATTTTTAAGTGTTGTTGCTGCGTGATCATTTCCAATTACAATCATTTTAGTACTCCTTATAATTTAATAATTATATCATATTTTATTTAAAAATCAATCTTTTTCAGCAATATCTTTTTCAGCTTTTGTAATCTGGAGATAACTTGCATCAAGTTCATCTGGCGAATATAAATTTTCTCTCATTGCAATGGCACATAAGGACGATGAAAGCTGTAATCTTTCGTGTGCCGGTGCAATTCTTACATTGCCCTTATCCTTGAAATATTTTTCAAAGCATTCCTGCGAATAATCACCCACGATAACAATATCCTGTGAAAAATCTATCTGCTCAAGTATATCAGAAACCTGTGCAATGCTGTCTTCTTTTATTTGCTCAATACTTTCACCATTGCTTCTGAATATTCCATAGTAAGCAATATCAGGGCGAGTCCTCATAAGTGAAATTATCGTGCATTTATACCCGACACAGTTATATGCAAGTGATTTTAAAGTTGATATCCCAATGCATTTTTTATTAAGCGCAAGGCACATTGCTTTCACAGCAGAAACTCCTATCCGAAGTCCGGTATAAGAGCCTGGTCCGTTTGCAACAGCAAAGCCGTCAATGTCGCTAAGTGTCAGCTCCGCGTCCTTTAAAAGCTTTTCCACCAAAGGCAGTATAACCTGTGAGTGGGTCAATTTTGTAAGAACTGTTGTCTGCGCAAGGACATTCTTTTCATCACAAACTGAAAC
>CALMXN010000178.1 GCA_937871145.1 uncultured Clostridia bacterium | reverse complement strand
TAACCATATCTTTTCTCCTTTATTTTTTATTACCTGCTCATTATAACAAATGTTATATAAAAAAGTCAAACAAATATGCTGATATTTTAACACGACCGTTGGTCGAGTCTTGATTTTTCAAGGCTTATCGGACTTTCAAACTAAGAAAAATATAGTAAATGTATATTATAATGTTTTCATACTTGCACTCTATCTTGGTCAATTCATAAAAAATATTCATTTTCCTTGAAAAAATAAATTGTGAGGAATATAATTAAAAACAGTTGTGTATTTTCACTATTTATAGAAGGGGTTTGTTTATCTTAATGTTTAAAAAATATTTCAAGGATTTGAAAAGAGAATTCGGTGGCTATAACAGGAAAAGGCTGACCAAGGACTTAATGGCTGGTATAACTGTTGCTGCGGTAGCTCTTCCACTCGCACTTGCATTCGGTATCTCAAGTGGAGCTGATGCTGCTGCAGGACTTGTAACTGCTATAATTTCAGGAATAATCATCAGCGTTTTTTCAGGGGCATCATTCCAGATTTCAGGGCCGACAGGTGCTATGGCAGCAATTCTTATTACACTTGTCGCAAAATATGGCATTCAGGGAATGTTCATTACAACACTTATCGCAGGATCTATACTTTTAATATGCGGAGTATTAAGACTCGGAAGACTGGTCGAATATATTCCTATACCTGTTATCACGGGATTTACCTCAGGCATTGCTCTTGTTATTGCACTCGGACAGATTGATAATCTTTTCGGAACAACCTCAAAGGGTGAAAATATTATTAAAAAATGTGCCTCATACTTTAAAAACGGCTTTGATATAAACATAACTGTTATGCTTATTGGGCTTGGTGCAATACTCTTAATGATAATATGGCCCAAGAAGTGGAATGAGAAATTCCCTTCATCGCTTCTTGCTATAATTCTTGCTACTTTTGTAACTTTCCTTTTGAAGCTTGATGTACCAACAGTAGGAGCTATCCCGAGAAAGCTTATCCTTGACAACAGAATTAACTTTGCAGGGCTTAATTTTGATAAGATTATTTCGTTCCTCTCACCTGCTTTTGCAATTGCTATTCTCGGAATGATTGAAAGCTTATTGTGCGGTTCAAGTGCTTCAAAGATGAAAAATGAACCTTTTGATTCTGACCGTGAGCTTGTATCGCAGGGTATCGGAAATATACTTATACCGTTATTTGGTGGTGTTCCGGCAACTGCTGCTATCGCGAGAACAAGTGTTGCAATAAAATCAGGTGGGCAGACAAGACTTACTGGTATCTTCCACGCAGTTTTCCTTATAATCTGTATGTTTGTACTTTCGCCTGTTATTGCTTTTCTTCCTCTTTCTGCTCTTGCTGGGGTGCTTATTATGACAGCATGGAGAATGAATGACTGGAAGGATATAAAATACTATTTCAGCAAAAAGCTTAAAGGTCCGATGTTGAAATATCTTGTAACTATGATTGCTACAGTTGTATTTGACCTAACAATCGCTATTGTATGCGGCGTTATCTTCTCATTCATTGTATTTATATATAATATCTCAAAGATATCTGTTGCAACCTCAGAAGTTGAGCCAAAGCGTCTTAATGACAGCACCGATAATGACCTTTCAGATTATAAGGACACTATTGTTGTTTATATAACAGGACCTATGTTCTTTGCAAATGCACACAAGCTTATACGTGAACTTAAAAAAATCAAAGGCTGTGACAAAATAATATTCTCAATGAGGGGTGTACCTCTTATTGATGCCACCGCTATCATGGGATTATATGATTTCTACATGAACAAGACAAGCAAGAACTGCAGAGTAGTTTTCTGTGGAGTGCAGAATGATGTAATTGAAAAGCTTAAGCATTATGAAATTTATGATAAAATAGGTGAAGAGAATTTCTACTGGAGTGTTGATAAGGTTCTTCTTGAAAATAACGATTAAAAAAATGCCACCTGAAAAGGTGGCATTAATTATTTTATTTTGCTTTTACTATTGCTCTGATGGATTTCTGCCCAGCTCCGTTAAATACTATTGTTGCTGTGTAGTTATCGCCTGTAATAACCGCCTGTGAAGTATCCTTTTCGGAATTCCCGTCAGCAGGCTGAATTTTTGCTCCGACTTTTTCTTTGATTTCAGCATATGTCAATCCGACTTTTATATCAGCAGTAACCATTCCGTCTTCTGTAACAACTATTGACTGAACTGTACCATCTTTTACATTTGCATTCCCGTCATCAGGAACTATAAAAAAGAAATATGGATATAGTCTTTCATTCCTGATTGCAAGACCACCATCATTGTAGCCTTCATTTTTATAAACCTTATCCCACTCAGCAATTAACTGCTGGGTAGTGTATTTGACATAATCAACTGCTGGCTTTCCTGTATAAGTATCAATAACAGATGAATCTTCCTCACTACTGCTGTCAGGAACAGAAGAATCCTGTTGTGAACTTTCAATCTGACTGTACTCAGGCACTGAAGCGTTCTGTGGGTTATCATCGCCTGTGAATTTATCATTTTTAATTGCTTTTGCTATAAAAAATGCTGTGACAATTATAATAATAAAAGCTACAACCAAGCCAACTATTAATATTGTAAATTGATGTCTGTCTTTTTTATTTGTTTTCATCTGTTCACCTCTTTATGATATCATTATACAGAAAACTTATATTAATGTCAAACAATGAGAATGTTTTCACAATCTTTATAAACAAAAAGCAACCCGAAGGTTGCCTTTATGTTTATTAATTAAAATTAAGAATTATGCATCTTTTTTTACTATCTGAGGAACCTTACCTATAATTAAAGCTACTATAGCAGTGATAATTATTTCAGGTATCATATACAATCCATTATAGAATACAGAGTATACAAGAGATAAGCTGTTACCACTGAATGTATCTAGTATAGTATTACCAATGCTGTAAAAGCCCTTTTGTGTAAAGAACCATTCAGCCCATGTTCCAAAGAAAATAAATCCTGATATAATGTGAGCAAGATATCTTAATGAAAGTGCTACAATCGAACCAATACAAAGTGCTGCTGATGGTGTTTTACATTTGTTTCTAAATATTCCACCAAAGCCAAGTGCTGTATAAGCAATTACATAGTCTATCAAGCATACAAGAATTGCTTTCCATACAACCATTTGCTCATCACCAGGCATAAAAAATGCAGATACAGTTTTAAAGCTGGTAAGCATCTGAAGGAAACTTCCTGCAAATGCAGAGAACAATCCCCATTTTGTTCCGTAACGATATGCGATAAGTACAATCGGCAGCATACTTACTATTGTTATTCCACCACCGAATGGAAGTTCAAATGGCTTGAATAATGATAGAATTGTTGCCATTGCAATTAGCAGTGCTGATACTACGAGTCTTTCTGTTTTTGTGTTTGACATTTTCTTTTTCTCCTTTTTAGGGGCACCTGATTATCTAAAACAAAAAAGCCACGAGATTTTTAAACCTCGTGGCATATCACTTCAGATATTATCCTACGCTGGCATTATCCAGATCAGGTTATGGGTCGAAGCGTCCAATCGCTCCCTCTCAGCCTAACTATAAGCTCCCCTGTTAAATTTTATTTATTATAGCACAGAAATAACAAAATGTCAAATTATAAAGTAATCTTAGGAAGTTCAGTGGTTTTTCTGAATTCCATATATTCTTCATAAGTGCCTGGTCTGTCGATAAGTCCGTCTTCTGTAATTTCAATAATTCTGTTTGCAACTGTCTGAACGATTTCATAGTCGTGAGATATGAATAAAACATTGCCCTTAAAGCTTTCCAAGCCGTTATTTACAGCAGTGATTGATTCAAGGTCAAGGTGGTCGGTTGGTCTGTCAAGAACAAGCACATTTGAGCCATAAAGCATCATTCTTGAGAACATACAGCGAACCTTTTCTCCACCTGAAAGAACATTTACTGGCTTGTAGATATCATCGCCTGAGAAAAGCATTCTTCCAAGGAAGCCTCTGAGGTAAGTTTCAGTTTCATCCTTTGTGTACTGTCTCATCCAGTCAAGAATTGAAAGATTAACGCCTTCAAAAAATGCTGAGTTATCATTCGGTAGGAATGAACGTGATGTGGTTTCTCCCCATTTAAAAGTTCCTTCATCAGGTTCAATTTCTTCCATAAGAATTTTAAATAAGGTTGTAATAGCCTGTTCACTTTGTCCGATGAATGCAACCTTATCACCGTTTCCGAGTGTAAATGAAATATTGTTGATGAGCTTTACTCCGTCAACAGTTTTTGAAAGTCCACGAACCTGGAGAATATCCTTGCCAGCTTCCCTATCCATATCAAAACCGATATAAGGATACTTTCTGCTTGAAGCAGGAAGTTCTTCAACTGTGAGCTTATCAATAAGCTTCTTCCTTGATGTTGCCTGTTTTGACTTTGATTTGTTGGCAGAGAAGCGCTCAATAAAGCTCTGAAGCTCTTTGATTTTATCTTCATTTTTCTTGTTCTGCTGTTTAATCATTCTCTGAATAAGCTGACTTGATTCATACCAGAACTCATAGTTTCCGACATACATTTTAATTTTTGTATAGTCAATATCAACGATATGTGTGCAGACATTATTCAAAAAGTGACGGTCATGCGATACAACGATAACTGTTCCGAAGTATTCAGAAAGGAAATCTTCAAGCCAGCCGATAGCATCAATGTCAAGGTGATTGGTAGGCTCGTCGAGAAGTATAATTTCAGGATTGCCGAACAGTGCCTGTGCAAGAAGAACCTTTACCTTTTCGTTACCTGCAAGTGAAGCCATCTGTGTGTAAAGTATATCTTCTGAAAGTCCAAGCCCCTGAATAAGCTTTGAAGCATCAGTTTCAGCTTCCCATCCATTCATTTCAGCAAATTCGCCTTCAAGCTCTGCTGCAAGTGTTCCATCTTCTTCAGAGAAATCTTCCTTAGCATACAGCTCTTCCTTATGCTTTATGATTTCGTAAAGACGTGAATTACCCATTATAACTGTATCAAGAACAGTGTATTCATCATAAGCAAAATGGTCCTGCTTCAAAACTGATAATCGAATATTTTTAGGAATAATAACCTCACCTGTTGAAGGTTCAATTTCGCCACAAAGGATATTCAGAAAAGTGGATTTTCCTGCTCCGTTTGCACCGATTATTCCATAGCAATTTCCTGGTGTGAATTTCAAGTCAACATCTTTAAAAAGTGTAGTGCCTCCAAAATTAAGGCTTACATTTGATACTGTAATCATCTTTCCTCCAAATAATATAATAATAAACCTATTTATTATAACATATTAATAGAAAAAAGCAAACACAAGGGAATATTATATTGCAAATAAAAATAAAATATGTTAAAATAAATACACAATTTTTGTAATAAGGGAGTATCTTACATGGAAAATAATACTTACAAGCCGTCAAACAAGTTTAATATAGCTGGTTTTCTGCTGATTATACTTGCTGTTGCTGGTGTCGGATGTCTGCTCAGTGCATTATATCTTAAGATTAATGAGATTAATCCTATCGTTTATCTTACAATCCTTCTGACTTGTGGATTCGGAGCTTTATTAGGATTAATAGCAAATTTGATAATAAAGAAATCTAAAATCAGGAATCCTGGTATGGCTATTCTTGCTGTACTAATCGGTGTACTTGCTTTTACATATTTTAAATGGGCATTATATATCAATTGGGATAACCAGGATATAATGGATGGAGTTGACAAAAGTAATAGTATGGCCGTACAATTTCGTCTTCGCCAATATCCTAATGCAGATAAAACTTTTACTGAAGTTCTCACTTCTCCATCATTATTGCTGGAAGAAATCAGTGACGTTAACGAACAAGGCAGATGGACATATAAAGCAAATCACTCATCAACTACACCTACAACACCTGTTAAAGGCATTCCGCTTACAATAATATGGATTGCAGAAGCAGGAATACTTTTACTTATTCCAATGATAATGGCAAGTATCAAAGCAAAATGTCCTTTTTCAGAAACAGATAATGAATGGATGGCAGAATACAAGACACCTTTCATGTTCGGGAATTACGACCTTACAAGGAACAAACAAAGAATTCTTGATTATCCTGATGAATTATTCAATATTCCTTACCTTGATATTTTGCAACCTCGTCAGAGTTACATAAAAGGTATTTTATATCACTCTACTGATTTTTCTGAATGCTATCTGACACTTGCTATCCAGACTCACAATAAAAAGAATGACAAATATGATTCGGTTAATATAATTGAGTATTTAAAATTAAACTTCCCACAGGTTGAAAGATTGTTTGACCACTGTCATTTAAACAAGCCTTTTGCTTCAACAACAAGCTATAATTATCAGCAACCATATCAGGCACCTCAGCAAAACACTCAATATAATAACGGATACGCTCAGCAGCCTTATCAGCCACAGTATCAGGCTCCACAGCAAAATCCTCCAATGAATAATGGTTATGCTCAGCCTACATATCAGCAACCTACATATGAGCAACCACAGCCTGCTCCAAAGAGAGAAGATTATGTAAACCCTGATGAATTCTTCAAATAGACATAAAAACAAACCTGCAACATTTAATTATGTTGCAGGTTTTATTTTTTTACTTACCAAGTTCAATCATTGCATCTATAGGTACTTTTGCTTTAAGTCTTGTTTCCTCATCAATCTCAATTTCAAGTCCACCTTTTCCAATCAAAGCCTTATAGACATCCATTAATGATGTAACTCTCATATCAGGGCACATAAGACTCTTTGAAAGAAGCGGGAAGTTCCTGCTTGGATATCTCATATTGAGGTGGTCAGCAATGCTCTTTTCTGTTCCAATGACAACATCTTCTTTGACTTTTGAAACATAGTCGTCAATTCCTGTTGTTGAACCGATATAATCAGCATACTGCAATACCTGAGGTGGAAGTTCAGGGTGCATTGCAATTTTCATATCAGGGTATCTTTCCTTAATATTCTTTACATCCTGTTCAGTAACAGAATCATGTACAGGACAGCATCCGTTCATGAGAATAATATCCTTGCCTGGGAGCTGTGATTTTATATATGAACCTAAGTTCTTGTCAGGGACAAAAAGTATAGGTTCTTTTATTTTTGAAACTATCTGCAATGCACTTGATGATGTAACACAAACATCACATACTGCTTTAAGATTTGCTGTTGTGTTTACATAAGCAACAACTTTGAAAATAGGATTTTTCTCTTTAAATTTAAGGACTTCCTGCGGGGTGATCTGTTCAGCCATAGGACAGGTTGCAATTTCCACAGGGAGTATGACCTTTTTCTCAGGTGATAGGATTTTTACTGTTTCAGCCATGAATTTTACGCCACAAAGTATGACTGTTTTCTGAGGATACTTTTTTGCTACTGTACTGAGTGCAAATGAATCACCCACTTCGTCAGCTATCTCAAGAATTTCAGGTGACTGATAGCTGTGTGCAAGTATTACTGCATCCTTCTCTTTCTTTAAAGCTAAAATCTGCTTCTGAATATTTAAAATCATGATAACAAGACCTCTGTATGTTTTATTTTTTCTTTGCTGTTTCGCGGATTGCATTCCTTATCTGTCTTATGTCGTTAATATTCTTTATAAGAATTTCTTCAGTTTCGTTAAGCATTCCGTCCATACGCTCATTCATTGCCATTCTGATATCTCTATCCTTATTCTGAGCATTAAGAATAATATCGCCTGCTTTTTCCTTCGCCTGTTTTACTATTTCATCATTGTTAACAATAAGCTTTGCACGTTCCTCAGCACGCTTGATAATTGTTTCAGCTTCTTTTTTAGCATCTTTAATAATCTGTGAGCGGTCATATACCATCTGCTTTGCGTTGCTGATTTCGTTAGGCATGCTATCTCTGATTTCGTCAATGTACTCTCTGAGCTTGTCAATATCAACTGCGCATTTTTTATTTGAAAAAGGTATTGCTGGTGCTTTATCCAGAACCTCGTCCATTAAAATAAGAATTTCATCGATAGTCATTTGCTAAACTCCTTTGATTAATCTGTTTTTAATAAATTGGTGAATTTCCTTCGGAACAAAGTGACTTATGTCACCGCCGAAGCTTGCAATCTGTTTTACTACACTTGAACTAAGATACATATTTTCAGCACTTGTTGTAAGGAATACTGTTTCAGCCTCAGAATAAAGCTTTTTATTCGCGAGTGCCATCTGGAATTCATATTCAAAGTCACTCACAGCTCTGAGTCCTTTGACAATAGCGTTTGCATCTGTACGCTTTAAGTAATCAGCAAGCAGTCCGTCAGAAACATCAACCTCAATGTTGTCTAAATTCTTCGTGACTTCCTTTATCATCATTACACGTTCATCAGGGGTAAAACTCGCCTGCTTTACAGGATTGATTGACACAACAACAATTACCTTGTCAAAAAGTTTTGATGCTCTCGTCATAATGTCAACGTGCCCTAATGTTACCGGGTCAAAGCTTCCCGGACATACTGCTATTTTCATTCGTCATCCTCCTTGATTTTCAACAGGCTCAAGGTAATTTTACCGTAGTTGTATGATTTAATTTTCTCAAGTCTTTCTATATTGTCTGGCAGAGTAAGTTCCTTTTCGTGTTCACAGATAACAATTCCGCCTGGATTCATTATTTTTTCAAGCAAAGGCAATGCAGAAAGCAAAATACCTTTATGATATGGTGGATCTAAAAGTGCAATGTCATAGGTTGATTTTGTTCCCTTTAAAAAATCAACACTATCCATGCTTGCAATTCTTGCATTTGTCATAAGACCTGTTGATAACAGATTTTCTTTTGTTACTTCAATAGAACTTCTGCTGCTGTCAACAAAGGTAGCAAACTTTGCACCTCGGCTCAAAGCTTCTATTCCAAGCTGACCTGAACCGGCAAAAAGGTCAAGAACTGTTGCTCCTTCAAGATCAAAATGAATGATACTGAATATAGATTCCTTCACTCTGTCAGTTGTTGGTCTGACATCGATTCCTTCAAGAGTTTTAAGACGTTTTCCACGTGCACTTCCAGTAATTACTCGCATTAAAATACCCTCACAAAATTCAAAATATAATATTTGATGTATTATTATGTTTTTACATAGAAAATATTATAATATATTTTCGGACTTTTGTCTATATAAATGATAATAATTTACAAGTCACTCTGCAGGAAATCATGGAGTTCCTGCGCAAGTGTACTGCTTATCCCGGCAACCTTAGCAAGACTTTCCGGGGTTGCATTTTTCAGTGCTTCCTTTGTCTTGAAGTTTACCATAAGCTGTTGTGCCTTTTTAATTCCTATGCCTTTTATCTTTGTGAGCTCAAGCTCATAGGTGTTCTTATTATGCACACTTTTCATATAAGATATTGCAAATCTGTGAACCTCATCCTGAATTCTTGTGAGTAGCATAAAAGCAGATTTTGCAGTCGTTATTGAAATTTCATTTCCGCCTGAGGCGATAGCTCTTGTTCGATGCTTGTTGTCCTTGACAATTCCGAATACAGGCACATCAATTCCCATTTGATCTGTAATCTGCGTTACAGCGTTGACATGGCCTTTTCCGCCATCGAGAAGGATAAGGTCCGGCATACGTGAAAACCCTTCGTCCTCGCCTTCCTTATAACGATTGAAGCGTCTTTCGATAACCTCCTGCATACAGGCATAGTCATTCTGAATTGCAACATTCTTTATGGAAAATCTCTTATATGCCTTTTTGAGGGGGCGTCCGTTTTCAAACACGACCATTCCCGCAACCATTGCCGTGCTGGCAAGGTTTGATATATCGTAGCACTCAATATAAAGCGGTGTCTTTGGCAAGCCGAGAAGCTTGGCAAGCTCCTCAAGTGCAACAATTTCCTTGCCCGTTCGACCGACTTTTATTGCAAGATATTCACTTGCGTTGTTCTTAGCAAGCATTGTGAGCCTCAATGACGCTCCACGCTTTGGTGTATATAAAGTAACTGCGTGACCAGATTTTTCACGAAGGTACTGTTCAATCACATCATAATTTTCTATTTCATCATCAAGAAGAATATCACGCGGGATATCCGCCTTTGAGGAATAATACTGCGTAATGAAGTCCTCATAAACCTCTGTTTTTTCTTCAAGCTCTCCGAGGTAGAAATCCGCCTTGTCAAAAAGCTTCCCGAAGCGATACATAAGTATACTTGCGACAGCATATTCGCCATTCTGTGCTATTGCTATAACATCAGAATTCTTCTGGTTTGTTTCTATAACCTTCTGGCTGTCGGTTGCTTTCTTAATTGCATTAATTCTGTCACGAAGCTTTGCAGCAAGTTCAAAGTTAAGGTTTTCAGAGGCAATTTCCATAGACTTTGTTAATGTCTCAACTGAATTTGCACTACCACTTTTAATATACTCAACAGCCTGATTTACTGAATCAACATACTCATCCTGAGGAATATTACCAGTGCAAAGCCCTGCACACCGTTTTATATAATAATCAAGGCAGGGACGTGCCTTGCCGAAATCCTGCGGAAATCTTCTCGTACAGGTCGGCAACGCGAATACCTTGTTTGCTTCAATAACGGATTGTCTTGTCGTGAAAGAGCTTATATATGGTCCTAAATATGTACCAGGACCTTTTTTCTGAAGTTCAGCAGTAATTCTTGGATATTGCTCGTCTGAAATTTTAATATAACTGTAGCCGTGGTCATCCTTAAGAAGAATGTTATACTTCGGTTTGTGCTGTTTTATAAGTGAACACTCAAGAATTAAAGCTTCGAACTCTGTA